>DLUO01000071.1:834-5699 GCA_003444595.1 Bacillota bacterium | reverse complement strand
CCTCTTTTATAAACGTCCTCTCCCCCTGTCACCGGGGCTGGCGTTTTCCTACCGACAAAACGATCGAAGTGGCCAGAATGGCTGTTCAGTCCTGTATCTGGCCGCTTTATGAAGTAGAGAACGGGAAATGGCGCCTAACCGCCAACGTAAAAAAACAGCCGGTGGAAGAATACCTGAAAGCACAGGGGCGTTTCGCCCATCTCTTTAAGGAGGAAAACAAAGATATTCTGAGGGCTGTACAGGAATATGTGGACGCTGAATGGGAAAGGCTGCAAAAGAAGTGCGCGCAGGAATAGAAAACATTAAAATTTAAAAGCTAAATGGGGAATTTAGGGGGGTTGCCGCTGTGTTACCAGGGACAACCCCCTTTGTTTATTGGAATCAGGATTAATACGACAAATTAAAATTACTCTATGCGATAAACCGCTCAATCTCCTGCCAGAGTTCCTCCGGACGGAAAGGCTTGGTCATGTAGGAATCAGCTCCGGCCGCACGTGCTTTTTCCCGGTCTTCTTCCGCGGTTTTTGCTGTCAGAACAATCACAGGAATATGCTTCGTTTCCTCCCGTGATTTCAACTGCCGGCAAACTTCGAATCCGTCAACTTTCGGCAGCATGAGGTCAAGCAAAACGAGGTGCGGCTGTTCCTTAACAGCAGCTTCAATGGCTTTTTCACCGTCCTGGACCACTACAGCCTCGTAGTTGGCCAGCTCCAGGCAGGTTTTAACGCCCAGGATAATATTCTTTTCATCTTCAACCACCAGAATCTTCTTGGCACCTTCCAATCGCGCTCCTCCTTTCTTAAATGGATTTAGCTCCTACCTATGGGAATAGAAAAAGTGAAGGTTGAACCTTTACCGGGTTCGCTTTTTACCCATATTTCTCCACCGTGAGCCTCCACTATTTCCTTACAGATGGTCAGCCCCAACCCGGCCTTGCCGCTGGGAAAATCCTCATCCTTGATTTGAATATACTTCTGAAAAATTTTTTCATGCAATTCAGCGGGAATTCCTTTCCCCGTATCAGTGACAGAGATTATGAGTTCGTTTCCTTTTCTGATAGCCCTGACGGTAATGGAACCGCCCTCACCCGTATAACGCAGCGCATTGCCCACCAGGTTGGTCAATACCCAGATAATTTTGTTGATATCAACCCTGAGCCGGGGCAAATCCGGAGCCAGCTTGGTGTAAAGTTTGATGTTTTTCCTTTCGGCCTGCAGCTTTAGCGTCCCTAAGGCGGCTTTAACTATTTTATAGATACTTGCGTCTTCCATTTCCATGGCGATACTGCCCGCCTCCAGGCGGGAAAGGTCCAGCAAGTTGTTGGACAGTTTCAGAAGCCGCTCGCAATCTTCTTCAATTGCCTCCAGGATCTCCTGGCCACGGGAGGAAAACTCCCCCACCAGGCCGGTCTTAAGAATACCTATGCCCATCAGGATAGAGGTCAAAGGCGTCCGGAATTCGTGAGAAGCCGTAGCAAAAAAATCAGACTTGACCTGTTCAATCTCTTTTAATATGGTAATGTCGGTTAAGGCTGTAAGAACATATTTGAGTTCTTCATGAAAAAAGATGGGCACCATGGACAATTTGAAATATTTTTTTTTGTCCTTTACCGTCAACATAATTGTCGAATCTTCATAATTTATATTCGGCGGCCTGGAAAACAGTACTGTCTCCTCAAGCAGGGAAATGATCCGTGGAGAATCCAGCAACTCTGAAAACCTTATCCCCTGGGCATCCGTCGCTCTTACTCCCAGGATTTCCTCTGCTTTTTTATTTAGGGAGACAATCCTAAACAGCTTGTCTGTAAGCATAACCGCTTCCGGAAGCTCGTTATAAATCGTTTCATATAAGGACATATTATGCTATTCCCTCGCCCAAGAATAATTAGCGATATACGGTAATGAATATATTATTTACATATTAAGCGGGTAAATATAAAACTTATGCAGTCAAATTGCAACCAATAGAATCGAGGAGTTCAATGGGGATTTGCCAATTTCATTATATCATTAATTTATTCCTGTTGGCTATACAAGGTTAAAGAAAAATTCTTGACGGGGTATACGGTGTGGGATAAGATGAAAATAAGGCAGATTTTGCTGAGGCTTAAGCTTTCGAGCGCTGCTCAGAGCGCTCTATGTTTTAGCTTAAGTTTCCGTAGCCCCCGGCAGAGCCCACGCCCTATTCGCGCCTGTTGGCGGCGGACATCCATGTCATCAGTAAAGGAGATGGGTTAGCGTGATTATTATCGGTGAACTGATTAATGCAACACGTAAAAAGGTTAAGGAGGCCGTTACCGGCAAAGACACCGGTTTTATCCAGAGCCTGGCGCAGAGGCAAGACGAAGCCGGCGCCCATTATATAGATGTTTGTGTGGCTCTTGGAAGCGGTGAGCTAAAAAAGGAAATTGAGGACATGGAGTGGGCTATAAAGGCCATAAGGCTCGTTTCCAGCAAACCGCTCGCCATCGACACAACCAGTTGGGAAGTGCTGGAGGCTGCTTTGAAAATGCACGGCCCCGGTGCCATGATAAACTCAATTAGCGCCGAAAAAGGCCGCTTCAAACCGTATTTAAAGCTGGCCAAAGAGTATGACGCCCTGGCTGTTGTCCTCCCGGTTACAGAGGCAGGGATACCGAAAGATACAGAAACCCG
Source organism: Bacillota bacterium (assembly GCA_003444595.1). Lineage (GTDB taxonomy): Bacteria > Bacillota > Dethiobacteria > DTU022 > UBA8154 > UBA9862. The sequence continues at coordinate 3,045 of DLUO01000071.1, read as the reverse complement.
CCTTCAAAATGCCACAACAATACTAAGCCAGGCCGAAAAAGAGGGCTTGAACAGAGAAAATTTATATTTTGACCCCCTGGTGCTGCCGCTTGGTGTACACCAAAACAACGGGTTGGTGACACTGGATACCTTAAGGCTTTTCAAGGAAGAGTTGGGCGTAAAAACCACTCTGGGGCTGACCAATATATCCTACGGACTGCCTGTGCGCAGCCTTCTTAACAGGACTTTTCTGACCCTGGCCATTGGGTGGGGGGTTGACTCTGCCCTGGTAAACCCCCTGGATAAAGCACTTATGAGTTCATTGTTCGCTGCCGAGGCTCTCCTGGGTAAGGACCCTTACTGCAGCAAATTTTTACAGCTGTTTCGCCAGAATAAACTGACAAATTAATCCATTCTCGCACCCAGGAAGTGCATTAAAAATGTTCTAGAACGGCCTGAGCATGAAAAGAGGTGCTCCAAGTTGGCTGGAACCTTTGTTGAGGTCCATAATCTGCGCAAAGTTTTTAACGGTACTGTTGCCGTTGACGGTGTCGATTTTACCATCGAAAGAGGAGAGATTTTCGGACTGCTTGGGCCAAACGGGGCCGGCAAAACAACAACCATCCGCATGATGTCCACCACTCTGCCCATAAGTGCCGGCGATGTCCTTGTCGGCGGCCACTGGGACTGAAATTTTTTCGCCAGTCTTTACTGCTGGCCGCCAAGGATTTGAAAATTTTCTTTAACGACCGGGGCGCACTTCTCTTTGCCCTCTGCTTTCCCTTTGTTTTTGTTGTCGTTCTTTTCTCGCTGGTAATGGGTGATATGATAGGAGGAGACGAAGAGAGGGCTATGACCGTCCACGTGGCAACGGCAGAAGCGGGAGAGAACAGCCTCAGCAGGCTGATTATTAATGCCATAACTGCAGGCGAGACCGAGCTGGATATTAGAGAGGCCGACCCGGAGAAGGCCCAGGCCGCCCTCCAGGAAGTAAAAATCGGCGGATATCTTTTCTTTCCGGCAGATTTCTCCGCAAAGGTCTATTCCGGTGATGAAACGGCTATCACTGTCTTCTATAACCCGGAGGCGTCTTCAACCTGGACGGCACTTACCTCAGTAGCACGCATAATTACAGCCAATATTGTCTCTTACCGCATAACCTACCAGACTTTTTACCGCCTGGCCGCCGGCCGCACGTTGCCCGGGCAGCTACAGCCGGGTAACGGTATCCCGCCGGAGGCAGGCTCACCAGCAGGCTCACCGGGAGAAGGTTTGGATCTGCCCCCTGCCGCGCAGTTCATACCCGGCTCCAGCGGTAAAAGTTCAGTGCAGCCGGAGGTATCAATTATTTACGAAAAAGTCGGCGAAGTAGAGCCGATCAACGCTGTCGATATTTTCCTTCCCGGTTACCTGACCATGTTCGTGTTTTTTGCCCTGGCGCTCACAGGAGAGGCTATCGTAGGCGAAAAAGAAAACTACACCCTGGAACGGCTGGTGGCCGGAGGCGCTACTCGCCTTTCCATTATCGGCGGGAAGTATCTCGGCTCATTGGGGCGCGGTCTCATTCAGGTGGCTGTTTTCTGGATAGCCGGCACCCTGATCTTTAACGTAAATATGGGAAAACACCCGGCAACCGTAATCGCAGTCTCCGCCCTGATGGCTCTGGCCGCCTCCGGGGTAGGCGTATTCCTGGCAACGCTTGCCGGGAGCAGGAAAGGCGCCGCCTCCATGGGCGTGTTCGTTTCCCTGGGTGCCGCCGCTTTTGGCGGTTCGTGGTGGCCGCTCTTTATCATGCCCCGTTGGTTGCAAAATGCAGCCAAAATCACGCCGCATGCCTGGGCCAACTCAGCCTTTAACAAGTTGATGCTCTTTGGAGCCGCACCGGGCGATGTTGTTCCGGAAATGATTGCCCTGGCCGCCTTCGGCTTTTTGTTCATGACCCTTGGTGTATTGAGATTCAGGATTGAGTGATAAAGTGGACTACCCCTTCCTTACGGAAGGGGCTTCCTGCTTCATAACGGAAGGGATTTCCCGGCGGGGAAGTTAAAACAATATCTCTTCCATTTCCCCGGAGGAAGCCACCCTGAACAGGGGATAAAGGGCGTTACGCCGGTAATTGTTCAGCGTCGCCTCATGAACACTCTCAGGATAAGCCGCGGTGCAGTCCTCCAGTAATACGGCCTTAAAATCGTGACACAGGGCATCCATAACCGTAGTAAGGACACAGAAATT
>DLUO01000071.1:0-587 GCA_003444595.1 Bacillota bacterium | reverse complement strand
CCGCGGGTTCCCGCCAGGGAATGAGGTTTCATGCGGCCGCCGAAGATAAAATCCCCCTCATGAAAAGCATCGGTGGAAAACACCACCGGCCAACCATGTTTCCTGAACATACCGATCAAGCTGTTAATGCGCGGGATAAGCTGAAGCGCAAAGGGGGTAATGGGATGCGGATGTTCGGGGTCCAGGTTATCTTTCACCATGTCAATAATGAGCAGGGCCGGTTTCTCTTTAGCTGGACGTTCCATTTTAACAGATCCTTTCCGCTTTAAAAATGGCGCAGCGTTTGGCGGGGCCTAAGCTTAAAATTAAAGGTTTCCCTTTAAGCCCAATTCCTCTGCAGCCTTTTGCATGCCACGGATAGTTTCCTCAATAACCTCTGTCAGATCCATACCCAGAAGCTGAGCGCCTTCTTCAATAATTTCACGGTTTACACCGGCTGCAAACCCCTTCTGTTTCCATTTCTTTTTCACCGATTTGGTGGTGAGATCCAATATGCTTCGGCTGGGCCGCAGGAGGACCGTAGCCACAATCAGTCCCGTAAGCTCGTCGATGGTATAGAGAACCTTCTCCATTCTTTCTACCGGCTC
>DLUO01000126.1 GCA_003444595.1 Bacillota bacterium | reverse complement strand
TAACTTTTTTCTCCTCCATTTTTTCTCTGACAACATTTAACCTTTTTGCGTGCGTTCTCTCTTCCTCCCCACTTTTTCGACTTTTTCCTTTACTTTTTCCCTTTACTTCCGGATCTTTCCCCTCTCTACGCCGGAGCGCAGTGTTACTCAACAGCAATAGTAATATACCCTTAGTTGCCGTGTATCATGTAAATTCCACTTTAAGGGGGAAATTCCTGCTAAAGTTTTAAAAAACAGGTAATTCTTATACCATCTGCCATAGCGCCTTACAAATCACAAAAATGGCTGAGGACCGGAGCGAACTGTAGAACTTTCAGGGCGGAGCCTGGAACTCCGCTACCAAGAAATGCTGTAAAGCTGCGCCACTTTCACTCTGCCAATGCCCGGGTGGATTCCTGGAAACCCTGACTCTGCCGGTTACAGGTGTCAAAATCACGTAGCGCTTCTCACCCCCGTAGGATTTGAGAATTATCGTCCCTCCACTGCTGGGATGGCCCAGCATATTAAAATGCACATAGGGAGGATTCCCACCAAAAGTGACACCGTCAAAAAAAACCCCTTCCGGCAAATCGACCCAACGGTCTTCTCCGGACAGTCTTACACGGTAACGGTTCGGATAAATAAAGATTTCCACCTTGGAGGCCTTGCCTGTCGTTATCGCCTCCTGCCGGACCAAGCGCAGGTCTCCGGCCAGGCTCCGGGCAGCGGACTCCAGTTTCCACCGGGAAAGGGAGGCCACACGGGGCCAGAGCAATGCAGCAACAAGCGCCATAACGGCCAGAGCCGCCAGCAACTCGATCAGGGTAAAGCCTTTATCCCGCATAACTATAAGATCCTTCATCATTCATGCATGCCTGCTCCCGGGCTCTTAATTATTTATTGCTTACATGCCGCTCAAGCCGATTAAAAGGACCTGGGTTTGCTTTTCACATTCCTCTTCCCCGCCATCTTCCTCTTCCCCTTCAACCTCTTCTTCAGGCTCATCCCCTTTACCGGTAGTGACATTTAGAGACAGCAAAGCTCTAATCTCGGCTTGAGCTTCAACGCCGCTCATACTGCGACGGCAGATCCCTCTGGATATAAGCGTATAGTACTCTTCATTTCCCCCGGGGCATCCCGGTTCAAGCCACTGCAGCACATAATATTCCTCTTCCACTCCGTTGTCAGGGTAAAGTGGTTCATCAAAGTTTAGCTGCCAAAAATGTTCCGGTTCCTCCTCCAGAAAGGTTAAAGCAAGTTCGACTCCGGCTTCGGCCAGGTAATGAGCCTTGAGTTTATAAAGATAATTCTGCGCAATGATTCTCTCCTGGAGGGAGTTCGAGAGAAGAGCCGCCCCCAGGATCATCATAACCGACGAAAATAAAAGCAGCATAATCAGGAGCGAGCCCCTTTCCTCTTTCCAGAGAACAGTCCTTTTACGGCAGCCGCACATTTTTCCCTCCGTTTGCCCGTTCCGTTATTCAAAAGAAATATTCTGCAGCCGCAAAGAGCTTTGCAGGATATAGGAGCCTCCCGGTGCAAGCTCTTGGCTTTCTCCCTGCACCTTTAACCTGAACAAAATCATGGGACATCTTCCCTCCGGTTCGCTCCCTCCGGCAACCGGCTGCGGAAAATAGTAAAAAAAGTCCGCTCCGGCAACATTATTGGCCAGCTCGTTTGGAGGCCCGTTTCCGATCCTCAGGGTAATCGTTCTCTTCTCCTCATTATAGGCGATTTCACTTTTTTGGCCCCCGGAGGAGGTATAGGCAATTAAGCCCGCACCCCGTTGCCAGCCGCCTTCGCCGTCATAAAGGGGCAGGATAGACCGATCGCTCAACCCTTCCACAGCAGAGGCATAACGCAGTTCGCGGGTTATCTCATATACAGCGATCCGGGCATTCTGCTGCAGGTCCATGGCAGCTGAATCCCTGCTCCAACCCTGCAACGCGCCCCCATAGAACATGAAAAGCGCAGACAGAAGCAGGCTGAAAATAGTAACAGAGAGAAGCACTTCCAGCAAGGTAAAACCTTTCCTGCAGAAAAGCTTTTCCGGCAGAAGGCCTGCACCTTTAAAAAAATCTTTCACAGCTCTCCAGGCCCCTCCCCAGCAGTGACGAAAGGGAGACGGTGCGTCTCCCCCGAACATCGCTCCAGGATACCATAACCTTTATAAAAAGTATCTCCCCATCTCCAACGGCCGCAACCGCCTCGAGCGGGATAATTCGGAATATATACTTCCTGCTGTAGAAGCCCAGGTTCTCTTCCAGTTCCAGCTCCTCACGCCCAGCCATTAGCGCTCTTAACTGCTCATAACCCTGTCCCTTCAGTGTCTCCATCCCATCCTGGGCAAGGGTTGCGGCTTCAGTCTGATGCTTCCCTGAAAGAACGGCATATCTTCCCCCTGCAAGCATAGAGCAGACCGGTACCAGGATGATGCCCAGGACAGCAACGGCAGCAATGACTTCCAGTAAGCTGAAACCTTCCTCCCTCATTATAAGCATGGGCCTCTTCACTCCACTTTTAGTTGTTTGCCAGGATAAGATAAACGTATCCTTCACTTTCCTGTATAACGGTGCCGGCCAGCTGTTCCGCCAGCTTTTCAACGGCCTCCTGCGGAACGGCATCCAGGCGCAGGCATTTTGCCGTCCCCCCCTGGCCGTCGTGATGCACAAATGCGTATTTCCCTCCCCAGGGGTTTTTCCCGGGCCAGCCCTCCAGGTAAGGGCCACTCCAGCCCGGCACGCCGGGATCTGTGAGAAAACCGGGATCATTACCCTCGGGGCTGTCGCCGGGCCACTTCCCCGTATCGCTGTAATATGCCAGCGCTGCGCTTTTGATGCTCCTGAAATCTGCCGCGGCAGCTGTAACCCTGCTTTTATCGACAGCCCTGAACAGGTTGGGGACGATGACCGCACCCAGTATGGCGATAATAACCACAACCGTTAATAGCTCCACCAGTGTAAAACCTTTCTTCTCCCAGAGTTTGGCTAACATAGGTTTCCTCCTCCGCTAGATTGTCTGGTAGACTTCAAACATGGGCAGGAGCACCGAAAGTGCGATAAAAACAATAATCCCCGCCATAAAAAGGATCAAAACAGGTTCCAGCAGGGCACAGAGGCGTTCTATAATATGGGACACTTCTGTCTCGAAAAAACCGGCCGTACTGGCCAGCATTCCCTCCATGTTCCCTGTTTGTTCTCCCACACTGCACATCTCCACAACCAGGGGCGGGAAGAAATCCACGGCAGCGAGGGAGTCGGCGAGAGATTGCCCCCGAATAATTTCTTCTTTTGTCCTGGAAATAATATCGGCATATATACTGTTATCTTCAATACCTTTAACCAGATCCAGTGCAGTAAGCATCGCTGTCCCGTTCCCCAGCAAAGTGCCGAGCGTGCGGCAAAACCTTGCCGTAATCATTTTGCGGTAAACCGCTCCGAGAAAAGGGTTGTTAAGGCGCAGCCTGTCATAAAAACGGCGGCCCTGTTGTGTTTTTAGGACTCTTCTGCCGAGGGAAAAAACGGCCACAATAACCATGATGATGATCGGCCAGCAGGAAGAAAGCCAGGTTCCGGCCGAAATAAGCAATCTTGTCAGCACCGGCATACTGATGCCCATATTTTCAAATATTCCAGCAAAGGCGGGAAGAACAGCACTCACCATAAAAACGGCGGCAATAATCGCAGCACAGGCAATAAACTTGGGATACAGCGTTGATGACCTGATCTTCTGCTCCAGTTCATATTGTTTCTCAAAATACAGTGCCAGCCTTTCCAGGGTAGCATCTAAAAAACCGCCGGCCTCCCCGGCTTCGATCATGTTTATTAAAAGGGGAGGAAAAAGATCGCTGCCGGACCTTAACGATTCTACCAGCGAATAGCCCTCTTCCAACCGGGAGGCTGCTTCCCTGATCTTTTCTCCCAGCAAGCCGTGTTCCGTCAACTCTCCCAGCAACTGCAGGCTGCGTAGATAAGAAACGCCGGCCCCCGTCAGAGCGGCAAACTGGCGACAAAAAACCATAAGATCCCTGGTCCCGGGAGCTTTCTTTCTCAGGGATAAAGTGAGCTCCGTAGTAAGAAACGATTTTTTCTTTTTAATGCTGGAAAACGACATGCCCTGTTCCTCCGATACAAAGAAAACGACCCCGCAAGCAAGCCGGCAGCGTTTCCTGGCAAAAAGCCGTCACCTTACCGCCTAACACACAGGACTTTTAAAGGTGGGAGTAGGCCACAACCCTCGCAGAGTACTACCAGAGCGCCTAAAAAACCGTATAAGCTACCTGTATTACTTCGGCCAAAGTTGTCAGCCCCTGCACAGCCCTGTTTATACCGTCCTGCAAAAGGGTCTGCATACCCTGCGAAACAGCATGGCGCCTTATTTCCTCCGTATCATCCGAATGCATAATCAACCGGCGCATCGTTCCATCCACCGGCATGACCTCGTGAATGGCGGTACGCCCCCTGAAACCCGTATAGTCACATTTTTCGCAACCCCTGCCCCTTTTAAAAGAAACGTCACCGGACCCACCGGACCCGCCCAGCTTTTGGTAAAAAGTCAGCTCTTCCTCCTCCGGGGAATAGGGTTCCAGGCAGTTTGTACAATTAAGCCGCACCAAACGCTGGGCTACGATACCCACCAGCGAGGAAGTCAACAGGAAGCGCTCCACTCCCATGTCCAGCAGTCGGGTTACTGCCCTGGGGGCGTCATTGGTATGCAGCGTTGAAAAGACCAGGTGACCTGTAAGGGCAGCCCTGGTGGCAATCTCTGCCGTTTCCCCGTCGCGTATCTCTCCGACCATAACAATATTGGGATCCTGCCGTAAAATGGTACGTAAAGTACGGGCAAAAGTTAACTTGATTTTATTGTTGACCTGAACTTGATTAATTCCGTCAATCCTGTACTCCACCGGGTCTTCCACAGTAATAATATTTTTCTCGGCGCTGTTAACAGCATGGAGTGTGGAGTAAAGTGTAGTGGTTTTACCGCACCCGGTAGGTCCTGTAACCAGGATCATGCCGTAAGCATTGTTTAAAAAATCCATATAGCGCCTGTAGTTTTCCTCGGTAAAACCCAGGCTCTCCAGGGGCATGACAATTTTGTCATGACGGAGCAGGCGCAGCACCAGTTTTTCCCCGTAAATTGTCGGCAGTGTCGAAAGCCTGATGTTCACTCTTTCCTGGTTTACCTCCATCTGCAAATTCCCGTCCTGGGGGAGCCTGCGCTCGGCTATATCCATCCCGGCCAGGATTTTCAATCGGGAAATAACCAGAGGAGCCACTTCAGGGGGGTATGGCGCTGAATCCCTGAGCACCCCGTCAATACGCAGGCGCACCCTCAGCCCATTTTCCCGGGGCTCCAGGTGAATATCGCTGGCGTCCCGGCTCACCGCTGTTTCAATTAAGGAATTTACCATTTCCACCACAGTAGCCGCATCGGAGAAATCCAACCTTGACAAAAAGCTACCTCCTTACCGACTTACCAGAATGATGAATACCATTGCCATATCTCTACTCCCCAGAAGATTACCAGGAGAAAGCCAAGGGAAAGAAAAGGAGCAAAAGGCAGGGAATCCTTTAACACCCGCTTCCCTGCAGCCAGCAGAATAACCCCGGCAAGCGCCCCTAAAACAAAGGAAATCATGAAAATTATCAGCACGTAAGGCCATCCCACGGAAAACCCCAGTACAGCCATCAGCTTGATATCGCCCCCGCCCATACCTCCCCTGCTCAACATGGTAATAACATAAAAGAGAGCCCCTCCGACCAAAAAACCCAGCGCTACCGACTGCAGCGAATGATAAGGTCGAACAAGCTGCCATATAAAAAGCCAGAAAAAGAGACATAGAACAAAACGGTTGGGGATAACGCCCCTTTGGATGTCCAAAATGGAAATAACAAGGAGCAGTTGCAGGATAACGGCGTATTTTAAAAAATAAAATCCGGGGCTGAAAAAATGGTAACACAGGACAAAGATAACGGCGGAGCCCAACTCAACGGGGTAAAAATACAAAAGGTTACTTTTCTCGATATGGTTGCCGCGCTTTCTCTTGAGCAGGTTGAGAAAAGATACAACTGTCCCGGCTTTAAACAATGCGCGGAGGGGTAATTCCTGCATGTAACCAAAAATAAGTAGATTTGAGAAGCTGCCGGCAGCAACTCCAGCCAGAAAGACTATAAAATAAAGCAAAACCTGTCCCAAGTACACTTTTAATTATTCCCTTCCCGTACAATCCCGTTTATTTAGTGAAAAAAGTTGACCTTTTCCGAATACTGGACAAATTAGTTACTAATTCCACATAAAGAGGCAATTTTCCTTCAGCCCTTGATAGAAACCCAGCAGAACCCAAAATATTGGGTAAACGGTGATCACATCCACCAGGAAAAAGCCCCTTACCAGATAAATGACGACCATGACAAAAAAGGTAAACAGTAAAGGATTGCGCCGATCGGTTTTCCTCATCACGGCACCCAGAAACCACAGGTAGAATAGCAGGGCAGGAATGCCCATAGTTACGGCAATTTCCAGAAAAATATTATGGGCTTTGTGCGCCGGTCGCCCGCCCTCCCCATACCGGGCTGCAAATTTTTCCGGAGATACCCGGTAAAAGGTATCAGGCCCGCTTCCCAGCAGGACTGACTGAGGAAGCGCCTTTATCCCCTCCTGCCAGAGCAGCATCCTGGCGCTGCCTCCTTCCGGATCCCCGGCCATAGTCAGCTCTGCATCCTCTGCAAATGTTCTCATGCGCTTTAAGAGCAGGAAGTCATTAACAGGCATGAGAGCGGATGTAACAATCAGTATAACCACCAACAAAAGAAGGATATTTTTCTTCACAGGATAAAAGAGCAGTATAAGCAAGAAACCCGCCACAGCGCCCAGCCAGGCTGACCTGCACAGCGTCGTCAAGAGGCAACCGTAGATCAGAGCAAAAAGCGGCACTGTACGGAAGCTCGCCTTTTGCATAAAACGCAGCACGGCGAACGGGAAGGCCATGGCCATGTAGGTCCCCAGATCGTTGGAGTTCTGAATTGTCGACGAGCTCGCCCCTTTACTGAAAATAAGGTTTCCTGAACACATAGAAGCCAAAATATCCAGGCCAAGATACTCCAGCAAGCCCAGCATGGCAATAATTGACGCCGAAAAGAGCCAGATATTGATAAGGCCGTCAATCTTGCCGGGAAAACGTGAAGCAGTGGAATAGGAAAGCAAAAAGAGCACGATAAAAAAAAGATAGGAGAAAAAGCCTGACAGATAACCTGGAGCCCCCAACCACGCCTCCCGAGGATAAGGGGAGAAAAACGAAGATAAAAAAGCCCATAAAGTAAACAGAGACAGGGGAATCAGGCACGGGTTATAAATAAATAGTTTTTCCTTTACTATAACCATTAAGGCCAGCAGGCTGATGGCCATTAAAGACGACCACCGCGGCAAAATATAAATTGTAAAAATAAGGGGATACACGGCCAGCAGTATGACCAGAACAGGGAACTGGAAATCCAGCCTCTTTTTCTCCAGCATCGTTTACTCCATTAAATTTTTTTTTACAATAAATTGTTTTTGTTTCGTTGATCCCGTGCCATTGATAAAATCACTAATTGTCCCAGGGATGACATTCTCTTAGAAATAATTCAGTAGTGACATTATCACAGATTAAACACAAACAGAATAGTTAACTCTTGATTCCTTAAGCCATATTATTTATAATAAGTAATATATCAAACACATGTGCGTATTTATTAGACTACTTCCTTGTTAAATTCCACAAAATAAAAGTATTTCCTTTTTTATCTTTTTTCGGGAATAGGCAATAATAAAAGAAGGCACATAATATATTACACCCCTGCCCCGGAATATAAGCGGAAAAGGTTGCTATACCCAAGAAAGAAAAACAGGAGGTGAGAACAATGACAGTTACGAGCGGCATTACAGTTACAAGAAAGATGGATATTTATTTTAATAGAGAAAAGCCTGGGACTCCTGCCTGCCTGCTTAAGGCCGTCCGCCGGGCTTTAGATGATATAAAAAAAGAGGAGCCCTGTGTAACAGGGCTCAACATTGCTGAAATTGCCTTTCTGCGAAATCAACAGGGAGAGATCAGCCTCAGGGTCTATTTCGAATAATTATTTCAGGTATCCCTTGCGTTTCAACAAATCATCAAAGGAGGAATATCTTTTTGTCAATAAAGGCACATCAGGCCGAAACTATTATTTAAGCTTCGACTTTTTCGAACTTAACTCAAACGAAATACTCCGACCCAGTTTCTTCCCATCTGAATTGTAAACCGTAGCTTTATAGATTGATCCCTCTATGAGTTCGTAATCCCGTGTATGAAAATTAAGTATATAGTGAAACTCACTTTCGTCGAATCGAAGGGCGTTTCTACCGCTGCCCAGTTCCCATGTTTGCTCCAATCCTTCCCCCTCAATTGTAACAAAAATGTCCTGTATGTCTTCAACAACATTCCCGTCCGCAAATCCAAGCAGTTGGAACTTAAGAGGTAGGGTTGTACCATTTTTCACTACATAGTCACCCTTAGCAGTTAAAGGCGGCAACCACTCAATATCATACTCCGGTAGTGAATGCTCTTTAAGATGGTTCCAAATTACTCTGCTATTTAGTTGAGGTAGGTTGTAGTAAGCATGGCCACCGCCCTCAACATGGTAAAGGATAACTTCTGTTCCATAATGCCCCCCGCTTTATATTGTTCGCAAGATATTAGACGCTATTCGATCGACTACAGGCTCTGTATCTATTCCGTTTTTCTCTACCCAGTATGCTCCACTATCATAGAAAGAAGCAAACACGGGTTCTCCTTGTAAAGCGTTGAAATAACACGGTCCTCCATGAAAGGGAACAACATTATCACTATCACCCCCCGCAGCGATTACCGTAATTGGCCTCACGGGTTCTTGTTCAAGGAAAAGCAATGTCATAGGTGAAGAAACCGGTGCAACAGCGGCTATTTTATCTGAAAGATTCATCGCAAGATTCCATGAGAACATACTTCCACTGGAAAAACCCGTAGCGTAAACGCGGGTTTGATCAATGTTGAACTCCTCCGATAATACATCAATCAGCCTTGAAACAAAGCCAACATCGTCCACTTCATATTCCGGATAGTATTGAAGCGCTATCCCAATTCCAGGATCCCATTGTACTCCACTAATGAATACTGGTATCTGTGGCAACATAGGTCCATATGGGCCTACATCTGTAAGCGTCGTGCTGCTTGGGTAAACAACAATAAATCCTTCTTCATCAGCTATCGAATTAAAATTGCCTGTTGGTATACTCCCAGACCCCCCCATCCCATGAAATGCCATCAGCAGGGGAACAGGTTCGGAGCCATCATAACTGTCCGGCACATAATAATAATACGTTCGTGTATATGGCCCATGTTCAAAAGAGCCTGTTAAAGTTTGACCGGCAAAAGCTGAAGATGCAAACCCTAAAATCACTACCATCATAATAACCACAAAAACTGTTAAGCGATACTTTTTAAACATAGATAATCCTCCTTTAGCATTTTTTTAACTAAAAAAGTCAGTCTCCATATTACCTAAAGCATTAATAATCACATCCTCTCCTTAAGAAATTTACCTGTTTAACTTATTTAATCATTAGCATACCTTCGCGTTCTTAGTTTAGAATATTTTCTCAATTTAACTTATACATTATATTTTTAATTATCTAATTCGCTAAAGAAGGACGTTTTCCTTTGATGGTTCTTGTAACCTTTTGCCGAATAGCTAACCTGGCGACTCTATTTTCATTGCATCAAGCAAGCTATTCGCTTATCAATTTTGCGCAGAGGGAATCGCCGCTGGCTGTACTGAACAGAGTGAACGGAAACGATTTTAGCTGGTCTTTCGTGGCAAAAACAGGCGAGACGAAGGGATTTTTCCTGTCCTCTTTTTTGTGGCAGTAGCTTGCGTCAGCATTTATTATTTATCCATAATTTCTTATTACAAGTTCCGTAATAACCCCTCTTTTATTTCCTTTGCAATTTATTGCTCTGCGCGCATACACTTTTGCAATGTTATATCCCCTGTATAATTCTTTAATTAATGGAGTATCAGAATTACTCAGCATAACCAAACAGCCCTTTTGATCCAATTTACGAAATACTACTGCAAGCCTTTTTTGATCCTCCACACCAAAATCATTTGAAGTATAGCTGGTGAAACGGGCCGTAACCGAGAGAGGGTGATAGGGTGGATCTAGGTAAATAAAAGCACCTTTTTGCGCATATTTTAAGACCCGCTCAAAATCGCCAGTTAAAATTTCTACCCCCTTCAAGGCTTTACTGACTTGATTCAGATTCTCCTTGTCTTTTATTTTTGGCTTTTTATAATTACCAAAAGGAACATTAAACTGCCCATTACGATTGACCCGGAACAGCCCGTTATAAGCTGTCTTGTTAAGATACAAAAACCTGGAGGCCCGCTCAACTTCTGTCATCTTATTTACATCAGCAGCCCTTATCCGGTAAAAGTAATCGCGTGCATTTTGGTGCTTTTCCAAATCCTTCAATAGAGCCGGCAGATTACTCTGCACAACCTTGTAAAAATTAACTAGCTCCTCGTTACTATCTATAAGAACAGCCTTTGAAGGAAGAAGATAAAAAAACACAGCACCACCGCCAAGGAACGGCTCAATATAGTATTCAATCCGCTCAGGGAAAAGAGGGATAAATTGAGATAAAAGTTGACTTTTACCCCCGGCCCATTTTATAGGTGGCTTTGGGCAAGGTATTTTTGTTATCGGGCTGTTTCTCTTTATTTAACACATTATTATTATCTATCTTTATAACCTCAAGAACTTTCATTATAATTCCCTCCGCAGTTGGTGCAAACATCAAACTTATTCTTTTAAAGGTAAGCCATGTTACATATTTATAAGCTTAGAAAAGCTGAGCACAGCCTATCCCGCATGAATAGTGCTGCCTATAACGTTTCCCAGATCTTCCATTTTTAAAAGCAGGCCTGCGTAATAAGCATAATCTTCATAGACCTTTACTTCGGTTTTTTGACCATCTATATAAAAATTGAGTGTAAAAAAAATCTCCGGGTCATCGGGTTCAAAGCTTACATCGGTCTCGGCGGACCTCAAAATCCTGACCAGTGCGGCCAAGCGAAAGGCGAGGGAAGGTTCTTTTTCCAGATCATATTCTAATTTCAGATCACTTGCTTGTGGAATGATCTCTACCCTTGTCGCTTTAAAAAGGTGTTCCAGCATCCCCGGCTTGCTCGCCTTAACCGGTAGCAGTTCGTTAACCATAGCCCAGAGATTTTCGGTCCCTTCATAATAATTGTATAAATCAACAAGGGCATAAACCGGATCTTGTATTTCAATTGTGGACAGCTCAGCATCTTCGCTGTCGAATGCCGTCAACCTGTAACCAGGATAACCTGAGCCATGGGGACTTGGCATATCATAGGGCTTTAACGAATTGAGTTCATTGACAATACTTTCCGTTTGGTCGTGGTCAAGCACAAGCAGCAGATCAGCTTCGTCATCCTGCGACAGCACTATTTTTTCTGCTGATGAAAAAACCCCCATTTTACCTGTTTCCGGAACATGTTCGCTTCCCCCCCCTGTTTCCGGAGAAGATTGTATATCTCCTGATGACTCCGAAAGGGGTTCCTCCATCTTATTTTCCGTGCATCCCGCGATGAAAGAAAAAATTAAGAGGACAGCAGCAAAACAGGCAATCTTTCTGAGAATCATGTCTAACATTAAACCCCCTCCTTTTGTTAGTCCATATCCAAAGACAAATATTGAAGAAAAGTCCAGGACTCCTGCCGTCTGCTTAAGAGCATACGCCGGGCTTTAGACGATTCTGATGCACATGGTTAATCTCTTCCAGAGATTTCCTTTTTTATGATCACGTATCACAGGGCTCTGATTCAAGAATGTCTTCGATATTTTTTTCATTTTCTTCAATGATATCTTTTTCATTTTCTTTTTTTTGAGCTTCTTGTAAAGCTGAATAAGTAGCCTGTATTACTTTATAACAAGACTCAGTCGCTCCCGTAATAATATCAACATCATATGTGTCCTCCTCCACTATGTTGGATTCGAGAGTAGCAAAAACTTTCCTGAGTAAAATTTCTTCACCAGCTTGTACGGGAATTTTATAAGTATCAGGATCTTTTGCCTTATTATCTCCGTAGTATTCTACAATCGAAGCTTTTGTAATATTATTATCAACGATCTCAATAGTGACCTCAGAATACCCTTTTCCTTCAACTTTCTTAGAAACACCCGTATATACGCCATCTTGATATTCCTGTGCTTCAATCGGCTCCATTACAGGAGGAGAAGCTTCTTCTATGCCCACCCATCTTTGCCCTTCATCTTCATCCACACCTTCTTGTCCTGCTGAGCAGCCATAAATCATAAATAACAAGCATCCAGTTAATAGAATTATAAAATTCCTTTTTAATTTTATTTTCAACCTCTTCAACCTCCTATCAATTCCTCGGAACTGATCCGGTTCGGTTATAGGGGAATACCGCATCTAATACGTAATTCTTCAAAGATGGATGTTTTCCTTGATAGTTCAGGACGATATAAAAAAGAGGAGCCCTGTAACAGGGCCCAACATTGCTGAAATTTCCTTTCTGCAAAATCAACATGGAGAGATCAGTCTCAGGGTCTACTTCGTCTACTTCGAATAATTATTTCAGGTATCCTTTGCGTTTCAACCCGTAAAGCACAGCTCTCTCCACTTTTCTGATGCACATGGTCCCCAGAAACTCCTTGCGGTCCATGGGGCGAACCAATATTGTATGAAGCCCCAGTCGATTTCCTCCTAAAATATCCGTAAAGACCTGGTCTCCAACAACAGCAGCTTGCGAAGGCTTAAGCCCCATCAGTTTCAGGGCCTTGCGAAATGCCCTGCGGCGGGGTTTAACCGCCTTCCAGAACGCCGGTATACCAAAAACATCCGAAAGCTCCCCGCCCCGCTGGGCACGAGCGTTGGACACAATACAGGAACGAAAACCGGCATTTTTAACCCGGGCAATCCATTCTTTTACTTCCGGGAAAACGGCATGATCCTTCCAGGGGACCAGGGTGTTATCCAGATCCATAATAATACCCCTGATTCCTTTATTCTTGAGCTCTTCCAAGTCTATCTTATGGATGTTTTCCACGTACTGGTCCGGGCATAAAAACTCCCACATTCATTCACCCCCCTGCCGGCCAGAGAAGGAAGTATAGATTATCATCAGCCAGTCCTGTACTGCTATTCATTTTAAAGTATAACATGTAAGCGCTCTTTTTAACAAGACAATTTAAGGAAAGAACTAAAAGAAAGGAAAATTGAAAAAGTATCTCTACTATTTTTCGGGAAATAGTGGCGTTTCGACAACTTTTGCAGCCGAATATGAGCAACAGCAAGATTCTCATCTTTCCATTGGGAATAGTAACTGCCTTCCCGGAAAAACTAGGGTATAAAATATATTACAGTTGACGGGGGCACTCATTAATGAGTACTGTTTTAATTCTGGGTGGCGGCACAGGAGGAGTGGTTTGCGCCAATGTGCTGTGGAAAACACTGGGAAAAGGCCACAGGGTTGTCCTGGTGGATCGCAAAGACAGCCATGTCTTTATGGGCTCCTACCCCTTGCTCATGATTAATAAAAGAAAAGCGGAGGATATCACCAGAAAGCTGGAAAACCTGGCAAAAAAAGGCGTTGAATTTATCCACTCCGAGGTAAAAAAAATCCTTACAGAACAATTCGCGGTCCAAACAGACAGCGGATATATCGAATATGACTATTTAATAATATCTCTGGGGGCAGAACATCACCCGGAAACCGTACCGGGCTTTGCCGAGGGGGCTTACAACATCTACAATTTTGATGATGTGGTCCGCTTAGGCAGCCATTTGAAGACCATAAGAGGGGGCAAAATCGTGCTCTTTATCTCCAGCCTTCCTTTCATCTGTCCGTCAGCCCCTTACGAAATTGTCTTTCTACTCGACGAATATTTTCGAGAGCGCGGCATCAGGGATAAAGTGGAGCTTTCTTTAGTCACCCCGGAACAGGCTCCGTATCCCCTGGCCGGGCCGCGAGTCGGCGCAAGCGTTCGCCGCATGCTTCAAGAACGCCGTATCGGCTTAACTACAAATGCCAGGGTTCTCACCCTGGACCCTTCATCAAAAACCCTGGCGCTGGATCAAGGTATTAATATACAAGCAGACCTTTTCCTGGGTATTCCTTCGCACTGGGGGCCGACAGTCATGCGTAGCACGGGGCTTGTGGAAGAAGGAGGCTGGATCGAGGTTGACCCTTACACCCTGGAAACAAAAAGAAAAAACGTTTTCGCCATTGGCGATGCCACAGGCTTGCGGCTTCCCGTCATGAACGTCCTCGCTCCCAAAGCCGGGGTTTTTGCCCACTACCAGGCTGAAGTTGTCTCCAGGAACATCGCTCTGCTCATCAAAGGGGAAAAAGCACACTTTCGTTACACCGCCAAAGGCCTCTGCATAATGTATACCGGATTCGGCCGGGCCCGTTACTCCACAGTCCGCTACTTTACAAAACCGAAACCGTTTATTACACTTCTACGTCCCGCCAGGTGGGCATACTGGGCTAAGCTGGCTTTTGAAAAGTACTGGCTCACACGCTTTTTTTAAATGTTTAGTGGCGAAATCCTTCCAGCTCGAATTCTTCCGCAATTTTCCCCAGTATCTTCTTTTCGATCCTGGAGACATAGGAACGTGAGATGCCCAG
>DLUO01000065.1 GCA_003444595.1 Bacillota bacterium | reverse complement strand
GTTTTTACAGAAGTGCGTTCCGATTACCCCCCCGGCACAGTAGTGGAAGAACTGCAAAAAGGGTACATGTTTAATGAGCGTGTTTTAAGGGCAAGTATGGTTAAAGTGTCAGCAGAGTAACATTTTATTTGGCAATGAATCAAGTTTGCTGCTTTGTTGACAGGAAATGTTAATTTAACCTGAGCTAATATACAATACAAGGAGGGATAACGATGTCAAAAGTTGTAGGCATTGACCTGGGAACGACAAACTCTACCGTTGCTGTTCTGGAAGGTGGAGAACCGGAAATAATTCCTAACGTGGAAGGTAGCAGATTAACTCCTTCTGTCGTGGCTTTCACCAAGGAAGGGGAACGAATAGTAGGCCAGGTGGCTAAGCGGCAGGCTATCACCAACCCTGAGCGTACCATTACTTCCATCAAGAGGGAAATGGGAACCAGCTTTAAGGTCGATATTGACGGCAAGTCCTATACTCCGCAGGAGATTTCTGCCATGATTCTGCAGAAGCTCAAGGCTGATGCGGAGAGCTACCTGGGAGAGAAGGTGGAAAAAGCCGTTATCACTGTCCCTGCTTACTTTACGGACAGTCAAAGGCAGGCGACAAAAGACGCCGGCCGTATCGCCGGGCTGGAAGTGCTGCGGATTATTAACGAACCCACTGCTGCCGCACTGGCTTACGGTCTGGATAAAGGGGAGGACCAGACCATCCTCGTTTATGACCTGGGCGGAGGAACTTTTGATGTTTCCATCCTCGAACTGGGAGATGGCGTTTTTGAGGTTAAAGCTACCAGCGGCAACAACCGCCTGGGCGGTGATGATTTTGATGAGCGGGTTATTAATTACCTGGTCTCTGAATTCAAGAAGGAGACAGGAGTGGATCTGAGCAAAGATCCTATCGCCATGCAGCGGTTAAAAGACGCGGCGGAGAAGGCCAAGATCGAACTTTCCACCGTAACAAGCACAAACATAAACCTGCCCTTTATCACTGCCACAGCCGATGGCCCCAAACACCTTGATCTAAACCTTACCAGGGCTAAATTTGAGGATCTTATCGGGGATTTGGTGGATAAAACAACCGGTCCCTTACGCCAGGCCCTTTCTGACGCCGGCCTGGAGGCCAAATCCATTGACAAAGTAATCCTGGTGGGTGGTTCAACCAGGGTCCCCCTGGTACAGAAAGTTCTAAAAGATCTGCTGGGCAAGGAACCTCATAAAGGTGTTAACCCCGATGAGGTTGTGGCTCTGGGAGCAGCCATCCAGGGCGGAGTGCTGGCCGGCGAGGTAAAAGACGTTTTGCTTTTGGATGTAACGCCCCTCTCCCTGGGGATTGAAACACTGGGAGGCGTGTTTACCAGGATTATTGAAAGGAATACGACCATTCCCACTTCCAAGAAACAAATCTTTTCCACGGCCGCCGACAACCAGACCAGTGTGGAGATCCATGTTTTACAGGGTGAGCGCCCCATGGCGGCGGGCAATAAAACACTGGGGCGTTTTATGCTTGACGGCATTCCGCCGGCGCCAAGGGGGATACCGCAGATAGAGGTATCTTTTGATATTGATGCCAATGGAATCGTGAATGTATCGGCTAAGGATCTCGGTACAGGTAGGGAGCAAAAAGTAACCATCACGGCTTCTTCCGGGCTGAGCGAAGAAGAAATCGAAAAGATGATTAAAGAGTCCCAAAAACATGCCGAAGAAGACAGGAAGTTTAAGGAACTGGCTGAAGCCCGCAATCAGGCCGATTCTCTGATCTACTCCACGGAGAAAACTATCCGTGAACTGGGTGATAAGGTCGACAGCGGGACAAAGGACAAAGTTGACAAAGCCATCCAGGAGCTAAAAGATGCTTCCTCCGGCAGCGATACCGGCCGGATTAAAGATGCCTCCGAAAAATTGAGCAGCCTGCTTCATGAGCTATCTACCAAGCTCTATGAACAGGTCCGCAGGGAACAACAGTCCAGCGCTGGAGGACAGTCCGGGGGGCAGGAAAGCTCCTCTTCCGGCGGAGGGAATCAGGAAGACGTTGTTGACGCAGATTACGAAGTCGTTGACGGTGATGAACAGAAATAGCAATAGGCAGTTTTCCCGGAGAAATTTACATTTTCGGCTGCTTGAACTCCGGGACGGGAATGTTTTATCTATAAAGCAAAGGCTTCTTTTTAAGGAGCGGAGGCATAATGTCGGCTAAAAAAGACTATTACGAAGTACTGGGGTTGGGCAGGGATGCTACCCAGGAAGAAATTAAAAAAGCGTATCGCAGGCTGGCCCGGCAGTATCACCCGGATGTTAATCCCGGAGATAAGGACAGTGAAGTAAAATTTAAAGAGATTAAAGAAGCTTACGATGTCCTCAGCGACCCGCAGAAAAGAGAAAATTACGACCGTTTCGGCCACCAGGACCCGGCTCAGGGTTTTGGCGGTTTCGGTGGTTTTGGCGGCTTCGGCGATTTTACCTCCGGGTTTGAAGATATTTTCGAAACCTTTTTTGGCGGCGGTTTTACGGGCGGGAGGAACAGACAGGCTACTGCTTCCCGGCGCGGCGCAGATTTGCGCTATGATCTGGAAATCTCACTAAAAGAAGCTGTGCATGGGAAGGAGACTTTTATCAATGTCCCCCGGGCCGAAAAATGCCCCGAGTGTAAAGGAACAGGAGCCAAAAAGGGCTCTCAGCCGGAAACCTGCAATGTCTGCGGAGGTACCGGGCAGCAGCAGGTTGTTAGAAATACGGCATTTGGCAGGTTTGTGAGTGTCCGGACCTGTGAGAAATGTCACGGTGAAGGACGCATTATCAAAGACTACTGCCCCAAGTGCCGCGGTGAAGGCCGCATCCTGCAGGAAAGAAAAATTGAAATCAAGATTCCAGCCGGGGTGGACAGCGGTTCCAAG
>DLUO01000159.1:4824-5673 GCA_003444595.1 Bacillota bacterium | reverse complement strand
CCTTGCCAAAGGCGTGATTGATGGTTTGCTAGTTCCTTATGAGACCACGAAAACTTTCCGTTACGGAGAGGTTACCAATTGTGTTACCGAAGTCTGGCCATTGGGCCAGGTCTATACTTTTTATCTGGTAATGAACAAGACTACCTGGAATCAGTTGCCCGCGGATATACAGGAAATAATTACAAAATATATTGAGGAAGAATACCTGGAAAAACTGGCCAACATGTGGAATGATATCGATATTGAAGGAAAGCAATACGCCATCGAGGCAGGTTACGAAATTATAGAAATCCAAGCTGGCGACCTTGGCGAGTGGGAGGAGCTGGCCGCCAAAGTGAGAGAAGATTTTGTACAAAGCATGGTGGCGGCAGGTTATGCCGAAGAAGAAGTTAAAGGCTGGATGGATTTCATTAAGGAGCGTATTGAGTACTGGACAGAAAAGCAGAAGGAGTTGGGGGTTAAATCTTCAACTGGTCCAGATGAAGTGCGCTTCCAATTTTAGTTTTAATGGTTTTCAGCCTGATTAAAAATTTAATGGAGAAAGCGCTGCCGGCTGTTTTACCATGATAACAGTGCGATAACACAGCCGGCAGCGCAAACATAAGTGACTGATCGTCCAGCCTTGCATTCCACTAAAAGGCCGAAGGAGGTTGCACTAATGAAATTCAGGCTGTTCGCTGAAAGTACAGCGAAAGTGGTAGAGTCAGTAGGAGTAGTCGCTGTGATAGTCATGCTATCTGTGACTGCCATTGACGTAATTGGAGCCAAGCTATTTCAAAACCCTCTTCGAGGAGCGACTGAATTGATGGGATTTGCACAAATCGTGGCCATTTCCTGCACGATCGCCAT
>DLUO01000159.1:0-4535 GCA_003444595.1 Bacillota bacterium | reverse complement strand
GTCTGGGATTTTTCCTGTTTATCGTACTCTCCTGGCAGAGCTTTACCTACGGGTTGTCACTTAAAAAAGCCGGAGAAATCAGCTCTTCAGCGCATATCCCCTTTTACCCTTTTGCTTTTGTAATCTCCTTGTGTGCTGCTATAGCATCACTGTACTTTCTAAACGAGATTTTGCAGTTGTTCATGGGAAGGGGTGAAAAAAATGGGGCCAATTGAATGCGGGATTGTCGGTATTATCTTAATGATAATACTCTTTTTACTAAAAATGCCGATTGCTTTTTCCATGGCCTTGGTGGGCCTGCTCGGCTTTAGTTATATAGTCTCATGGTCTGCGGGTGCCAGCATGCTGGCGCGTGATATTTTTGGGCAGTTTTATTCATATTCCCTTTGTGCTATTACCATGTTTGTGCTCATGGGCTCTTTCGCATTCATCGCCGGTATTGGCGAAAGGCTTTACAAGGCCGCTTATGCGCTTGTTGGTGATATGCACGGCGGGCTGGGGATCGCAACCGTTTTAGGATGTGCGGGCTTTGCTGCAATTTGCGGTTCCACCTCGGCCACGGCAGCTACGATGGGCAGAATTGTTCTTCCTGAGATGAAAAAGTATCGCTACGAAGACACTCTGGCCACCGGAACAGTTGCCTCTGCCGGGACTCTGGGCATTCTTATCCCTCCCAGCACGATCTTTATTGTATATGGTTTTTTAACTGAACAGTCTATCGGAAAACTCTTCGTGTCTGGTATTTTCCCCGGGCTGATCCTTGCCCTGATCTTTTCCGTTACTATTTATCTAATATGCAAGATCAATCCTCAACTGGGACCGCGAGGTGAACCTCTGGTATGGCGTGAAAAGATTAAATCTTCTTTCCAGGCCCTGGAGGCACTATTGCTCTTCCTCCTTGTTATCGGCGGGCTGTTCCTGGGGTGGTTCAGTCCAGTGGAAGCCGGTGGTATTGGAGCGGTAGGCGCTCTGGTTATCGGCCTGTTAAGGCGCCAGATCAAGTGGAAAATATTTACTCAATTTATCAAAGACGGCCTGGAGACAGCGACAATGATCCTTTGTCTTATTGCCGGTGCCACGATCTTTGGACGATTTATGGCTGTAACGACTATTCCTTTTATTATCGCTGACTGGGTCCAGAACCTCCCCTTTAGCCCTAATGCCATTATGGCCGTTATTGTACTAATCTTCTTGCTTGGCGGGTGCTTCATGGATTCCATGGCGCTGATAACCCTTCTAGTTCCGGTTATTTATCCTGTAGTTCTTCGTTTGGGTTTCGATCCTATCTGGTTTGGGGTAATCATCGTATTGACGACGGAGGCAGGCGTAATTACCCCTCCGGTGGGAGTAAACGTCTATGTAACCAAGTCACTGGCTCCGCAGGTGCCGCTGGAGAAAATATTTAAGGGAACGTTTCCTTTTTTGCTGGGGATTATTATTTTGACCGTTTTAGTGATCGTCTTTCCTCAAATTGTTCTCTTTCTGACAGAATATGTTAAGTATTAAAAGGATATTAATAGTAAATGATCTTAGCTAAGCTCAGGTTTTTAGCAAAGTGTTCCACCGCCATATTCCACTTGTAAGCAAGGCCGGCTGCCGGCGTCCAAAACAGTAGCCGGCCTCTTCAGTTTCTATGATGCCAAAATTGCAGAACTGTGTTTCGGGTAATAACTATCCTGTAAATAACTCGTGCCATTTACATCCATTGATGGTGAGGGCGGCTTCATGAAAGTGTAATTATTTATAATTTTAAGATAACCTTTTTTAAGGATATTATACTATTATGGTTGTGGAGGAAGGTTTTTTAGAAGAAGCAGCGAAAAAAGATAATACATACAAATATTTTTTAGGGAGGGTAATTATGCCATCAATTAAAATAGTAACCGATTCAACAGCTTTAATTAAGGAGGAAATTTTACATAAATATGGGATAGAAGTGGTTCCCCTTTATGTTAACTTTAAGGACGAGACCATTGTGGATGGCACGGTAGAAAATGCTGCCATTTTTGAAAAAATAAGAAAAACTCAGGAAATACCATCTACATCACAACCTTCACCAGGAGATTTTGTGAAGGTATTTGAAAAAATTGTTCAGGAAGGGAGTGAAGTTATAAGTATTCATATATCTTCCGGAATAAGCGGTACGGTTGAAAGCGCCAAAACTGCAGCAAAAATAGTCGATGAAACCCGTATCTCCGTTTTTGATTCTTATTCAACGTCGGCAGGACTTGCTATGCTTGTAATAGCGGCCGCAGAGGCAGCAGAGGAAGGGAAAAATAGAGAAGAAATTATTGATATGCTGGAAAGATTAAAGAGCAAACTGAGAGTTGTTTTTTGTCCAGAAACCCTTGAATATCTGAAAAAAGGCGGTCGTATTGGCGGTGCCCAGGCCTTGCTGGGGTCTTTACTGCAGATAAAGCCGATACTTTATTTTTACGAGGGGAAAATTGAGCCGCTTGATAAAGTACGTACTATGAAAAAAGCCCTGGAGAGGCTGGCAAACGAACTGCCCGGTACAGCGGAGGGGTTACAGGTAGCAATTATCAATGCCGGTGCGTGGGAAAACTGCCAGAAGCTGTTACAGATTATTAACGAACGTTTGCCGGGTATAGAAGTTGGTTTTTATGAATTAAGCCCTGTTATTGCAACCCATGTGGGGCCTGTTGTCGGCCTTGCTATTTTGCAGCATGATTAATAATACGGGAATACTTTATACTTGGAGTGTAAAATAAATGGCAACTGAAAAAAAAGAAGCAGTAATTTTACGGGGTAGCGATCTTCGTCGAATGTTTCTTGAAGCCAGTGTTTACTTTGATCTGCATAAAGAGTCTATCAATGAACTTAACGTGTTTCCGGTGCCCGACGGTGATACGGGTACTAATATGAGTCTAACAATGAATGCTGCGGCGAAAGAACTGGAAAAAATTAACTCAGAGTCCATCGGTGAAGTAGCAGAGATCATGGCTAAAAGTTCACTTTTAGGGGCGAGAGGTAATTCGGGGGTTATTTTGTCTCAACTATTCAGGGGGATTGCCAGAGGGCTCTCCGGTAAGGATGAGGCACAACTCCCAGAAGTGGGTAAAGCTTTTCAGTATGGAATTGTATATGCTTACAATTCTGTTTCCAAGCCCGTTGAAGGCACGATATTAACGGTGGCCAGAGAAATTGCCAGAGGAAGCAGGCAAGCAACCCAAACATCTATATCATTTATTGATTTATTGCGTATTGCTGTTGAAAGCGGTAGAAATGCTCTGGAACGTACCCCGGAACTACTTCCTGTTTTAAAAGAAGCCGGCGTGGTTGATGCCGGGGGACTGGGCCTTGTTATTTTCCTGGAAGGATGTCTCCAGAGCATGTTAAAGTACGGTATAGAAGAGCAGGATGTCGTTTCCCAAGAAGAAAAAATAACACCTGTACTGCAAAACTCAGAGCAGGACGGGAATAAAGTTGTCCCGCGGACTGTTTTCGAAGACTATAATCCAGCTTTTCCTTACTGTACTGAACTTTTATTAAAAGGAAAAGGCCTTTCACCGGAAAAAATTCGTCAATCACTGAATGAATTGGGAGATTCCCTGCTGGTGGCAGGAGAAGAAGAACTGGTTAAAGTGCACATTCACACTGCCCATCCCGGGAATGTTCTTGAGATATGTCTCCTTCAGGGCACTATTCATGATATTAAAATCGAAAATATGGTCGATCAGTATAAGGAGACCCAATGGAGCCGTCCTTCTCAAGAAACTGGAGAGACGGATAGCGGTAAACTAACAGGTAAAGAACCCGAACAAATAAAGGTTACTGAAGGGAGCGGAAGCTCACAAATTGGGGTCGTTACCGTATCATCTGGTGGAGGATTGAATTCTATCTTTGCCAGTTTGGGAGCCGATAAGATAGTACCGGGAGGGCAAAGTATGAACCCTTCCGTAAAGGAAATTATTGATGCCATAGAGAGTATTGAGGCTGATAAGATAATCGTGCTGCCCAATAATAGCAATATCAGGCTGACAGCCCAGCAGGCATCCGAACTGGTAGAAAAGGAAGTAATGGTTGTAGATACAAGAAGTATCCCCCAAGGTGTGGCAGCCATTTTAGCCCTGGACAGGTCTAAAACACTGCATGACAATTATTCGGCAATGAATAAGAGAGCCAAACAGGTTAAAACAGGGGAAGTTACCTATGCTACACGTGATGCTACGGTTGACAATATTACTGTGAAAAAAGGAGACATTATTGGTATCAGTGATGGTAGCCTGCTTGTTAGCAGCCGTTCGGTGGATGAAACGACAATGGAGTTGATACGTTTTTTGTTAAGGGAAGAGATGGAAATCATTACATTATTTTACGGCAAGGATATTAACGAGGGGCAGGCCTTTAAACTGGCAGAGCTCGTGCGCAAAGAATTTCCTGAAATAGAAGTAGAACTCCAGTACGGTGGGCAACCGCTTTATTATTATCTTTTATCTGCGGAATAGCAGCGTAACACGTGAGACTCAGGGGAAAAGCTTTAAAACGCCGGTTCAAGTCGCAGCGTATTTTAA
>DLUO01000152.1:17940-18305 GCA_003444595.1 Bacillota bacterium | reverse complement strand
GGCCTGACAAATACTGAAACAGGATCGATCCCCAAAGTTGCCAGAATCTCCATGTGTAAAGGGGAAATGGTGGTGCCGCGGCCAAACAGAAAGTCACCGGCTGAGATTTTTTCACCTTTTCTTGATATATTTTCACCAACAGAAACAGGCCTTTTGATAACAACAGCGGGACCGTAATCCGCAACAATTTCCCCGGTCTCTTCCATTTTGATGATACAATCAGCTTCCAGTGGCAGAGGAGCTCCTGTAAAAATTTTCATGGCAGTTCCAGGAAGAAGTTTTTTCCTGGAATACGAGCCGGCAGCGATAGTATCAACGATTTTCAGGGTAACAGGATTATCCGTTGCAGCCTCGCAGGTTTCGGC
>DLUO01000152.1:0-17864 GCA_003444595.1 Bacillota bacterium | reverse complement strand
TCTCCCACCCGCTTCCCATAAAGGCACTGGCTCCACCTCTTGGGAAGCGATCAAAAATTCACGGGAAAAATCATCAAGAATTTTTTTGGCTCTTTCCAAAGAAATCATTTTATTCATCCTCCTGCCGGGCAGGTTTACCGGCCAGGATTAATGCGGGCATCTCAGTTGTTTTCAAGCTTATCCCCCCGCTTAATGGCGAATCAAATTAAACCCCGTTTTTCGGTTAACAAGTTAAAAAAACTCTTTCCGGAGGCAGACATATTTTTAGCCCATCAGGGCTTTGAGATGCTATCCTCGACCATTCTTCATTGGAAATGGACAGCTTAAGAAGGTGTGTATTATTTGTCTCTCCTCCAGTTGGCTTAACTGATAAGGTCACCTGATGAGGTGATTCTATAACATTGATAACCCTGCAGTGCACTATGTTGACATGATCATCTTTACCTGCCGGACGTATATACCGGCTGTAGATTCCCACATAGTTTGCCCGCTCAACCATATTATCTGCAGTTATACGCAAAAAACATCCCCAGTCCAGGGCTTCCACCGTATTATCCTGCCGAACCCTGATCCTTGACAGGTTTTGACAACCTGTTATCCGGGCAGTTGCCAGGTTGGGAGGCCTGTTGAAAATATCTTCCCTGGAACCGCTGGCGATAACTTTTCCATCCTCAAGGATCAGCAAATTCGGACAGAGACGATAAGCTTCCTCCAGGTTATGGGTAACAAACACAGACGAGCCGTAAAAATTATTTAATAAGTCCTTAAGCTCCTGCTCCATTTCACTCCGGAGGTGATTGTCCAGGGCAGAAAAAGGCTCATCCAGCAGCAGTACTTGCGGTCGCGGGGCTAAAGCCCTGGCCAGGGCAACCCGCTGCTGCTGCCCGCCGGAAAGCTGGCGAGGATACCTACCTTCCAACCCGTTCAGCTTTACCCTGCTTATCATTTCCTTAATGATCTTCTCTTGCTTTTTTTTCTCTATCCCGCGCAACCCCATGGCAATATTCCCGGCTGCTGTCAAATGGGGAAAAAGGGCATAGTTTTGAAATAGAAAACCAACTTTGCGCTCCTGTGGAGGCAGGTTTATACCTGCCTCAGAATCATACAAAACTCTTTCCCCCAGAACAATTCGCCCCCTGGTAGGCTTATCCAGGCCGGCAATACAGCGCAGGGTCATGCTTTTACCGGAACCGGAACGGCCCAGCAGGCCAAGGGTACTATCCCGGCAGGTAAACGAAACCCGCAGTTGAAAGCCAGGCAAATCCCTTTCTATATTCACTGTTAATGCCATGGTTTACCCCTCACTTCTCCGGCCGGCCGCCAGCCGGAATCTGACACTTTGTCCAGTAATGCAGGCCAGATATGGCAGCTAGGGAGATCGCAATAATGATCAGGACCCAGACAGCAGCTTTTGTCCGCTGCCCAGACTCTACCAAAAAAAAGATCGTCAGGGGAATAGTCTGGGTTTTACCGGGGATGTTACCGGCCAGCATTAATGTTGCGCCAAACTCCCCCAGAGCCCGGGCAAAGGCCAGGATTGTCCCGGCAGCTATTCCGGGCCAGGCCAGCGGTATAGTTATCCTGGTAAAAATACTTCTTTCCGGAACTCCCATAGTGCGGGCCGCATCGAGCATATTGGGATCCACCTGCTCAAAGGCACCGCGGGCGGTCCGGTACATCAAAGGAAAAGCTACCACTGTAGAAGCAATGACCGTAGCGCTCCAGCTAAAAATAACCGTGGTACCCAGTGAAGATAAGAGCTGCCCCAGAGGGCCATGCCTGCCGAACAAAACCAGCAAAAGAAATCCCACCACCGTTGGAGGAAGCACCAAGGGCAGGATAAACACACCGTCCAGCACGTTTTTAAGCCTGCCCTGGTAGCCGGACATAAGTTTGGCTGCCGTTACACCCAGTATAAAAGCCAAAAAGGTAGCTGATACAGATGTTTTAAGAGAAATCCAAAGGGGCGACATATCCATTATTTATAACCTACTTCCCGGCAATAAAAGTAAAACCATGCTTATCAAATACAGCCGCAGCTTCCTCGCTCTGTAAAAAAGCCATAAAGTCTTCTGCAGCCTCCTGCTCGGCGCAGCCTTTGACGATGGCAACGGGGTAGGTGACAGGTGTATGGGAGCCGGCAGGAGCAGGGGCAACAACTTTGACCTGGTCGGAGGAGAGGGCATCCGTCATATAAACTATTCCAGCATCTACATCTCCTCTCTCCACATAGGTAAGCACCTGGCGCACATCCTTACCAAAAATAAGTTTTTCTTCTGCCTCCAAAGCATCCCACAGTTCCAGGGCGGTCAGAATTTCCTTCGCATAACGGCCCGCCGGCACGCTTTCCGGTTCGCCGATAGCCAGGTTAACAACAGAATCCGCTGCCAATGACTGAAAATCAGTAATATCCTCATTGGCACCATCGGCAGGCACAATCAAGACAACAGCATTTTCCAGCAGGTCGATCCTGCTTTCTTCGTCAATTAGCCCTTTTTCCTGTAGCGTATCCATTTGCTTCTGAGCAGCGGAGATAAAGACATCCACCGGTGCCCCTTCTTCAATCTGCTGCTGCAGAGCGCCGGAGGAACCGTAATTCATCATCAGGGTATTGCCGCTTTTTTCTTCATACAGCCCTTTGATTTCTTCCATGACATCCGTCAGGCTGGCTGCCGCTGAAACAGTTATCTCAACCGGGGGAGCAGTAGGCTGACCATTACCATTGCCTTGTTCTCCCGGTGCTTCCTGACCGGCAGGCGGGTTCCCCCCTCCACAGCCCGCTAGAAGCATTAATACTAGGATCGTTGTTATCAATACAGTTATCTTACCTATCTTTTTCAATTCGCTCCATCCTTTTCAAAAATTTTAGTTATGTCAAAACTTTGCCGGTGCTTTCGGGGTCATATCCCGATGCTTCCAGGGCCAGTAAAAAATTGTGTTTCTGCAGGCAATCCAGGATAGCCTGGACACCGGGCTTCTCTAAATCTTCCAGTAAAAAGACAAGATCGTACCGTTCTCTGGTCAGTGGGATGAAATCCAGTTTATACAATCGTGCCAGAGGACGGAGGGAGATGCCGCAGTCAGCCCCACCGAGAGCCACCGTCTGAACTACTTCCTGGTGAGTTTGCACTTGAAAATTGTAACCTGCAACCTGGCTTGGAAGCAGGCTGTTTTGCTTGAGCCCGGAATCCAAAAGACGCCTGGTCTCCGCACCCAGTTCCCGGTTGACGATTCGGACATCCTGGCGGCAAAGGTCGCCAAAACCGGAGATGCCTTTGGGATTACCCCTACCCACAACAAAGCCCTGCTCGCCGTAACAAAGATTAACCACCATATGGGGAGTATGCTGCAAAACCCTTTTGACTATCGGAAGATTGTATTCGCCGGTCTCTTCATCATAAATATGGACACCGGCACCGTGTATAAGGCCCTTAGCCAGGGCTTGCAGGGAAGCCATGCTGTTGGTGTTGATCCAGCAAATACTTACATCACGGTAATGATTGTTCAGCCTTTGTTTTAACAGGGCTAAAGCGGGGCTGCAACCGGCAAGAAGTACCGCCGGTGCGGTCAAACCTTCGGGTTCAAGTATCTTGGCCAGCAGCCTTTCCTTGCTGCTGCCTATTCCAACTACCGTGGCATTAGCTTCAATCTGCAGACTGTCACGGTTTGCCGGAAACGCCGTATACCGCCCGTCCGCTGTTAAGCGGGCCAATTGAATTTTTTCCCCGACCTCCGGAAATTGCCCCATACCGGACCAAACGGCCGGGACTTCATCAGGTATAATATCCGGCATTTGAAAAATATCCTCTATTTTCTTACCCAGGGCACTGGCCAGACGGAAGGCTACCGCCAGAGAAGGACCATACTGCCTGGATTCAATACCCCCCACAGTCTGCCTGGCCACTCCGGCCCTGTCTGCCAGTTCCCCCTGTGAAAGCCCCGCCTGCAGGCGGACCTGACGCAAACAATTTTCCGGAATAACTTCAGACCCCTTCAAATTTTTCATCGTATAAAAGCCCCCTTTCAAGTAATGTCTTGAAAACCCACCTCCCATCCTCACAATCCGTCCTCTATCACCACTTGCACCTATAATATGCACTTATCATGACTCTATGACTTGCAATATATATTCGAGCAGAATGTTATATTTTCCTGCTAAACAACAAAAAATTTAAGCCTTGCTGGGTTGCGGCAGCTTTTAAAGCAAATTTGATGAGTCGCAGACCTCATCTTAGCAATAGGTCTGCGGCAACGGACAAAACAGCCTCATACAGCATAAAACCGAAGATCGGTAGGAAGCTGCTCATTATTTTGAGAAGCCGGCCTTCCTCTGTATCATATTTTTAGGCCACAGCCTTTTTGCTGCGGCCTAAATTGGAGGTTGAACAGGATATTGACTTGTGTCGGGAGGTTACGTTTTTTGAAGCCGGGGCGGTCCGGAGTATTTATAGCTTCATTTTTACATAACCCTTAAGCTTACAATAATTCTTTTTACAAGGCATTAATGTTACCGTCAACCGTCACCATATCAATCGTCTCTTCGCCGTATAGGAGTTCTGCCCGTACAGTTTGGCCCCTTTCGCACGAGTCGATACCTGCCGGAAGAACCGTCAGGGCGTTGCAGTCGGCCATTGCCCGGGCATTTCTGGTTTTCATGGTCAAGGGCTGTGCGCAATACCCTTCTTTAGTTCTGAATACCTTCAGGCGTAAATAAAACTCAAAAGGCGCTGGCTTGCTAACATCTTCCTGTAGAACAGCCGGCACAATCGTGCGCTGCGGCACCGTTTGCCCAAGCTGACGGTAAACCAGGGCGCGTACACACCAATCCATGGCACAAAAAGCTGCAAAAGGAGGGCCAGGGAGGTTAATGACAGGCTTTCCTTCTACCAGGGCTACAGCTACCGGTATTCCCGGTACAGATGCCACGCCATGCTGAAAAAAGCTGCTGCGCTCTTGTAAAAGCTTTGCAACATAATCCTCTCTACCCTTCGACGATCCCCCGTTAAGGAGCACTATGTCCGCCTTTTGTAAGGCGTCATCCAAGCTGCTCTGCAAATCCGGCAGGCGGTCTTTGACAACCGGATAGACAAGCGTTTCTGCGCCCCATTCCTGCAGAAGCCCCGCGACCATGATACTGTTGGATTCCACGTTCTGTCCCCGCTGCGGTTCCACCCCTGGTGGAACCAGCTCGTTGCCCGAGGGGATAAAAGCAACCAGCGGCTTTTTAACAACCTGCACCTCCCTCACACCACCTGCTGCCAGCAGGCCAAGGTGCAGAGGGCGTATTGTAGCACCGGCGCGCACCAGGAGTTCCCCAGGGCGCAAGAGAGCGCCCCGGGGATTGACGAACTGCCCTTTTTGCAGGGGTTCAGAGATGGAAATGTGCAGTCTGCCTGCATGATCATAGGTCAAATCTTCTACCCGGATGACCGTATCAAAACGGTCATCAAAATCGTCTCCCGTATCTGCCACCACATAATCCCGGTCTTTGATCCAGCTTTCGGTACGGGGCATCCCGGATTCAAAATCGGCAAAGCGCACAGCGATGCCGTCAACCTGTGACGAACGGCAGACCGGCAGGCAGTTGCGTGAGAAAACATCCCCTGCGCAGATTCTTCCCTGGGACTGGGCAAGGACGACCGTCTCTCTTGCCGGCTCGGGCTTCCACCGTTCGATTAAGGCCTGCAGGGCTTCGGCGCGGGTCATATAACGGTTCCTGTCAAGAGTCATTGTCTATCCACTCCCTATCTCATATTTAATCAAAGCCGCCTTATTTCTGCCAATATTTAAGGTCCAGCTTGAATCCATTATTTTCCCATGCTGATGCTGTTGCTGACGAAATAAGTTAAAGCAACGGCCCCCATCCCAAAAAGATTTGTTCCCATGAACAGCTAACTCTCTTTTCGCTTCCTTAAACTAACCAATAATTTCAGCTATTTCTTCATCACTCATTTCATAGTTAAAGAAATGGCTGTAGAAATATCTGATATCCTCAGCCAAACTCTCTTCCGATTTAATTTCCGGGTATAATTTTTGCATCATCCACATAAATGTTAAGGGCTGCTCCGGTGTTCTGTTGCCCCAGGTATGGGCCACTGTTGGAGCTGTATATATAGCTTCATTCTTAACAGCAGTAATATTGGACATCCTTTTGTCAGCGAGAATATCTTCCTTCATGGAGGCTGTTGATACGACCATCAAATCAGGATTCCATTGCAGTAAATCTTCCAACGTATATTCGCGTGAGCCTGCTTTTCTGCCATCATCAGTTACACTGATGCCACCGGCTTTGGCAATCCACCACTCAGCAATTACATGAGGCTGTTTACCCCCCATGATATCCCCATAAACAACTTTTTTCCTATCTTCCTTTTTTAAATGCTTAACCAATTCGTCAGCCTCTGCGACCATGCTATCAAAATATCTGATATAATCTTCGGCTAAGTCTTCCTGGTTCAACACTTCCCCTAAAAGGGTAATACATTTTTTAACATCCTCATCTTCGTTCCATTCCAGATAGATGACATTAAATCCTTGATTTTCCAATACCGTAACGATCTCCTTGCTCATCGCCAAACACAGATCCGGTTTTGTTTTTAGAACAACTTCCATGTCAATTTCTTCATCAGCTTTTTGGAAAACAGGAGCTTCCGCTATTTGTGGCGCAAATTTATACTGATATTTCCATTTGTCTGTCTTGGTAAAACGGGGAGACATATTATTACAGATCTTTTCACCTACTCCCATCGTTTCCACAAA
This sequence comes from Bacillota bacterium, assembly GCA_003444595.1. Taxonomy (GTDB): domain Bacteria; phylum Bacillota; class Dethiobacteria; order DTU022; family UBA8154; genus UBA9862. The sequence goes on along the minus strand of DLUO01000152.1, from coordinate 11,105 downwards.
GGTATTTAACACGCCAATGGACCCAAATGTTCCAATACTGTTTATTTCTGCCGGCAGGGTGACCGTTCTTCCGGCCATATCCACTACCGTGCGGGTCTCCGGTGTACTAGGCTCTGAAGGCTCGGATGGTTCGGCAGGCGTTTTTACCGTTTGGCTTGCGCAACCTGTAAGTAAAGATAGGATAATTATAATTGACACACACAGCGCAACAATTTTGGTGTTTAGTTTCTTTATCATTAATTCCTCTCCTTGTCTTTTTATTTGTTATACCATAACCGGAACACACACCTTGGTTACTGATCTTGTAAATTTTAATACCGCCTCTGTTACACAAACCGGGGTTTGATATAATCTGGTTAAATTTTCCGTAGTTACTATATCTTCCGGATTCCCCTGCGCTATAATTACTCCATCCCTCATCAGGGCGACTTTATTACAGGCAAGAAAGGCATGGTTTGGAAAATGGGAGGCCATTAAAATTGCATATCCCTCTTCCGCTAAATCTCTAATTACCTGCAGTATTTTAACTTGATTACTGTAATCTAAATTTGCCGTAGGCTCGTCCATAACAAGAATCCTGGACTGCTGAACCAAAGCCCTGGCAACTAAAATCATCTGTTTTTCTCCGCCGCTCATCCGGTTAAAATCCTTGTGGATTAAATGAGTAATCCCTAATCTTTCCATTACCTCATAAGCTATAGCCTTATCTCTAGCCGTAGGGTTCCCACCGGTTGGCAGATGGGCAATTCTCCCCATCAAAACAACCTCAAATGACTCATAAGGAAAAGCCATTTCACTAGCCTGCGGAACATAAGCTACCATTTCAGCCCTCTCTCTGGCACTGGCTTTCGTAAGATCAACGCCGTCGATTTCAATACTGCCTCTTTTTATCTTATTTAATGATAATAAACACCTGAGCATCGTCGTCTTTCCCGTTCCGTTTGGGCCCAATAAACATAAAATATCATGCCGATCAAGCTGAAAGGAGATGTCCTTTAATACTTCCTTGTCCCGATGATAAGAAAAACTTAAACCTTGCACCTTTAGCATTATGACCACCCTTTTTTAACCCTTGACAGGAGTATAACAAAGACCGGAGTTCCTACCAGGGCCGTAAGCACCCCCAGGGGAAGTTCCACACCTTTTACGCCGCGAACAACATTATCGATGATCAATAAAAAACTGCCGCCCACAAGAAATGAAGTGACAATCAGCCTGGGAAAACTGGAGCCGGTCAGCATTCTGGAAATATGGGGGACTACCATCCCGACCCAGCCAATTATTCCGCAAATGCTGACGGCAGATACGGTCATCAGCGTAGAACAGCAAACCGTAACCGTTTTCATCAGTTGGACATTAACTCCCATAGTGGCAGCTACATCCTCACCTGCCGCTAAAGCATCGATATGATGCCGGAAAATGAACAAAACAGCCAGAGAGATACCCAGGGCAGGCAGCATTAAAAGCACAGATTCACTTGTTCCCTTCCCCAGGCTGCCCATTAACCAGAAGGTGATGGACGGCAGTTGTGTGTCTGTATCTGCCAGGGTTTTAACGATGGATAACAAAGCCTGAAAAAAACTGGATACTACTATCCCGGCTAAAATTAAAACCGTAATCTCATGTCTTGAAAAAACACTTCCGATCAAGTAAGTGGCAGTTACAGCAATTAAACCAAACACAAAGGCAAATATTTGTACCTGCCACCAGCTTGAATTCCATAACATGGCCAGGGCAGCACCGAAACCCGCTCCTGCTGATACCCCCAAAATATCCGGCGCGGCCATGGGATTTTTAAAAAGAGTCTGGTAAGATGCCCCGGAAACAGATAAAGCGCCGCCGACTAATATGCCCAACATTATTCTGGGCAATCTGACCTGCATAACCACAAGATCTAAATCATCCTGCCAATATGCCTCGATGTCTATAAAATTTGAAAGAATAATATCCAAAACAGTCCGGGGGTGTATAGAATAACGGCCGATTAAAAATGAAACAAAGAACAACCCGATGATAAAACAGGACAATATTGCTATTGTTAGACCATATTTTTTATTGCCGATAGGTTTAACCATTGCCAAAGCCTCTCTGGAACAGTGGGAATATTGCCCGTTCCTGGCTCTTCACGTACGTTGCTTTTATTTTTCCCTGAAAACAACCCGATCCGCAAACTTGCCAAAAAAGTGGTAACCGGATCCTGCCTCGCTAATAATATCCAAAAGTTCGTCGGCCTTTGTCACGATAATACCGCCCAAAGCCTTAACCCCCCGGCGGAAAAATGCTTCCGGCAGCATGCTGGCTGTGGGTCCGACAACAATTACATGCGCACCGGGCTTTATCAAACTGAGAATTTCATCCAAAGTATCATTAATCAGGGTTGTACCTGTAATAATCAGCCAATCCGCCCGGGGAATTATTTCCGGCGCTTTTTCCGCAGGCACATAAAAATTCATCTCATCGGGTTTTAATGTGGCAGGATCGAGCTCTAAAATCGTAAATTCTTTGCCTCTTAGTTTCAACATTTTTAAATAGGGGATCAGGGCACCCATTACTACTACATAGGCATCATCAGGAATCATTGCTCCATCAAGGGGATCAACCCCCCTTTGAACAGTATAATTACCCGCAGGGCTATTATCCCAGCAAACGGCGGACAAAGCATTGAGGGTTGCGATTCCTAAAGCTTTTCTTAATGGGTTTCCCAAAAACATTTTGTCTAAAATAGCAGTTGCTTTTTCCCCTTTTAACTGTCCCGAATTGGGCATGGCCCTGGCTGAACTGGGACAACATACCGCTTCAGGAATATTTTTGATAGGTGTAAAACACAGGCCGCCATGACCGGTATTCAACTTAACACCTGTAAAAAATAAACCGAAAACTGCTCTTTCTATGGTTAGAGTATCTATTTTATCTCCTAAAGCAACCTGAAGCTGTTCAGCCACTTCTCTGAGGATTGCACCGGCACTGAAATCAAAGTGTTTCAAAATCGTTTCCTCCGTTTTCTATTTATTTGCTTTTACAAACTTCAAAACTTGAGAGGCCATTTAGCAGGCTGACAACAATTAAAGGAAATTATTTCAATTAAATTAGCCCGCTCAAAGCTTTGAACTCCTGAATCTTGCTCTATCCCGTAAATTTTATTCCTGGTGGTGGTTTAAAGCCTGTTTCATGAAAATTTCCCGACGCATTTCCCTTTTTAAAGGACGGATATACTGCGCTTTCTTCGCTACTCAACCTTCGGCACCGGCTTGAACCCCCATTTCTCCCAGATAGCCATCGCTTTTTCACCGGCGGTAAACTCAACCAAGCGGTTTGCCATTTCCGGGTTGGCAGAGCATTTCAAAGAGACAACCGGGACGGTTTTAATATAATCGGCAAGAACTGCCGTCTCAATCAGTTCCACATCTTCGCTGCCTAGCAGATTATCTTCCCAGATAATGGCAGCATCTGCCTGCTTCAAGGCGAGGTAAGTAAAAAGCTCATTGACAGTTGCCGTCCGGGCAACAACATTTGGTTCAACTTTATCAAAAATACTATACTCTTTGAGCACCTTATCAGCCAGCTTACCGATGGGATTTGCTTCGGGGTCGCCGAGAACCACCTTAACCCCCGGGGCGCCGAGATCTTCTATCCCGGTAATACCGGCAGGGTTACCCCGAGGAACGGCAAGCACAGGGACATGAAAAACTACCGCTTTTTGCCGGTCGATCATCTCCCTTTCGATCAACTCCTTTAACTCCGCCACATCCCCCGGCAGGAAGGCATCTCCCTTGTCGACGGTAAGAATCTTGCCGATGCACTGGGCTGAACCCCCAAAGGAGAATTGGACCAGAACACCCGTTTCTTCCTGAAACATCACCGCTATCTCTTCCATAGGTTTGCGCAAACCGGCACCGCAGTACACCAGAAGTTCTTCTTGTTTGCTACCCTGCTGTATCTCCTGATCTGCCCGAGGCCAGGCCGTCGTATCCGTTTCCCCGACCCCGCAACCTCCTGCTGTCCCCAGGAAAACAACAAGCAAAGCTGTAAGACACATCCGTAAAAAGCTCTTCAATTAATATCCCTCCATCGCCAATGAACTTTGCTCTAACTCCCAAGCCTCTTGATGAGATGGGTTCCCCGACCAATCTGTTGGCATTCGTGATAAGCCCCTGCGCATAAACTTGCAATGTTATATTTCCGGGTTTTTTGTTAAGTTTACCTTCCCTCAAGGCAAAAATTTTTAGCCGGTTAATAATTAAAGACTTATTACCCATCCGCCTGCGACAATGTTTCTTCCATGTTGTCCCGGAGCAGGTTGAGCTTCATCCTGCAAAAACGGTTTTCAGAGGTTCTGCTCCCAGAAAGCTTGCCACCTTCTGGTCCAGGGGGTTTTCAAAGACTTCCCTGGAACCCCCTACCTGTCTTACCCTCCCCTCCAGGATAATTCCGATCCGGTCAGCCAGCATCCCCGCTTCGCTAAAATCATGGGTAACATGGATAACAGTACATTGGTATTGTAAATACATTTTTTTCAGTTCTCGGCATAGCATCCTTTTTGTATTGGGGTCGAGGGCGCCAAAGGGTTCATCCAATAAAAGAATCCTCGGTTTCATGATAAAGGCTCTGGCCAAGGAGACGCGCTGCTGCTCACCACCGCTTAAAGTGCCGGGAAAACGCTCCAGCAAGTGGGCAATTCCCAACATATCAGCCAGATCTTTTACCCTTTCTTTAATTATGGGAGACGGAATCTTGCCGAGCTGAGGCCCAAAGGCAATGTTTTTATAAACATTCAGATGGGGGAAAAGGGCATAATCCTGATAAACAAACCCGATTTTTCTTCTCTCGGGAGGAATGTTTTCAGCATCAGCTCCATTAATAAAGATCTTGCCCGCATCCGGTCTGTACAACCCGGCGATCAATTCCAGAATAACGGTTTTTCCGGTACCCGTCGGCCCCAGAATGGTAAAAAATTCTCCCTCTTTTATCTCTAGATTGACATTCTTTAGCGAAAAATCTCCCAGTTTAATGGATACATCTGCAAATCTGATCATTTATTCGACATCCTCAAAGCGTGTTTTTACAGGCTCCTGATCACGATGATACGGGACAAAACCTTTTCAAAGATAGGAGCTCAGCCAGGGCAGCGACAGTTGTTCCATAAAAAAGGATTGGTTTTTTTACCTTCAGGAAGGGATCAATGCTCCCATTTACGACCGTGCTCCCCGTCGCCAGAAACAGATCGCACCACTTTTCCACCGCTGACAGGTCGCATTCCCCATTTTCAATGGTGACACCATATTTCTCCTGACCGATATTTTCAGGGTCAAGGTCAAAGACCCTTATCTCAAAATGTTGAGCAAGTTTTTCAACCATGGCAGGCTGAAGCCCGATTACGGCAATGCGCGGCTTTCCATACTCCGAGGAGATAGTTTCGATAAGTTTCTGACTGCATTCGCCCGGTTGTGCATCCTTGCAATGAACGGTGTTTGCTACTTTGCCCAGTTTGCGGCAGAGGGCATTGAGCGTAGCTATAATGACAGCCCGGTTGTAGTTGTTAACTGGAGGAAGATGCAGAGCATCATGCAATGTACCTTCGTAATTACCAGGCATATCCGTAAAGGCCTGACCTATAAAACCATCAATAACTGCCTGCATTAGTTTCTCCTTGCCCTTCTGAAGAGGAAAATCGCTCCTTCCCGGGGAACCGATGGCCTCCTCCGGGGTAAGTGTTTTGCAGGAAATTGACACATTTGCTTTAGAAAGATCGGGGACCTTCAAAATCTTTTCAATATGGGGCTGAAGCATCTTAAACACCTCTGGTACCTCCAATAAAATCACCTCCAAATTTATTAAAGATATATAAGGATATTATTGAAATTATTATGAGCAAATTTGCTGCTGCCATAGCCCCTTCCAAATCTCCGGTGGACATATTCAAAAAAAGGGAAATCGGCAATGTTTCTGTGCGAAAGCGAGTAGCTCCGGCCAGCATCAAAGCCGCACCGAATTCTCCCAACGCCCTTGCCCAGGTAGTTACAATCCCCGCTATAATGCCGTTTTTCGAAAGCGGCAGGGTTATTTTCCAAAAAGCCTGGGCCGGCGTGCATCCCAGGGTCCGGGCGATAAATTCCAAACGGGGATTAACAGACAAAATTGTAGACTTCATGACCCGAATCATGAAGGGGATGTTGACAAATATTTGAGCCATAATGATCCCCTTTACAGTAAAAACAAAGGGAAGGCCGATCCCTTCCAGCCAAGCCCCAAAGGCTGTTGTGCCAAAAATGATCAGAAGGCAAAGGCCTGAAACCACCGGCGGTAAGGCCAGGGGCAGGTCCAACAAAGTATTGAAAAGAGATTTCATGGGGATATCCACCCTGGCCAGAACATAAGCCACAGGGATGGCAATTACGATACAGAAAGCCGTAGAGATCAGCGATGTATAGAGACTTAACCTGATAGCAAACTGAATTTCAGGGGCGGCAAGAGCTTTGCCGATCTGCGGAAGACCCTTGATCATCAAAGTTCCAACTGCAGCCGTCATAAAAAGAAAAGTAAAAAAGGCTACAGCAACCATAAAAAGGTTAAACTTGTCTTGCCACCAATTTTTCTTCATACCAGACCTCCGGCCAATGCTTCCAGTTGCATGTAATATATTCTATCATAAAGCCAAATCTTCCTGCTTTTTGCTCTGTTATATATTCGAGCTTATAGCTAAATTATCCTGCTTGTCAATAAAAAATTTACGTTAATTTTTTTCCGCACCTTGGCCAGTACTTGGGACTGTCCCCATAGCTTCCTGCCCCGGCAGGTTGACCCGATCTAAAAAAAGCTTGGCACGGCAAAATGCCGGGCCAAGCTTTTCGTCAGACTTTTTTACCCATATATTTTTTAACTCTTATATTTTTTCTATCTTAACAGCAGCAACCTTATACTCGCCGGTCTTTGTAATCGGATCATAAGCATCGCTGGTTATGACGTTTGCCGGACTCGCCGCATAGTGAAACGACATCCAGAGCATACCTGGGGGAACTCTGTCGGTAACTTTGATCCTGGTCGTAATCGTACCGCGCCTGGAGGTGACTTTAATCATATCCCCCGTTTCCACACCGAGGGCTGCCGCGTTTTCCGGGTTAAGTTCAGAAAACTCTTCTGACCACATGCTTTGAATGCCGGCGGAATAAGGAGTAGTAACATTATAGTGCTGGAGCACCCTGCCTGTGGAAAGCAGGAAAGGATATTCCTCGTCGGGCATTTCCGCAGGGGGAATATGGTCGATCGCCTGGAATAGGCCTTTTCCTCGGATGAAGGTACCGGCGTGCAGGAAAGGAGTACCCGGGTGTTCACTGTTCGGACACGGCCATTGGATCCCCTTTTCCTCTAACCTTTCATAGGTAATTCCGGCCATGGAAGGTGTAAGAGAAGCCATTTCCATCCATATTTCTTCCGGACTTTCGTACCTCATCGGGTACCCCATTTTTGCACTCAGTGCAATAATTGTCTGCCAGTCGGCCCGGCCGGGAATAGGTTCTATGGCCTTACGCACACGCTGGACACGACGCTCGGTGTTGGTAAAGGTTCCATCTTTTTCCGCAAAACTGGAGCCGGGCAGAATTACATCGGCGTATTCCGCTGTTTCGGTCAGGAACAAGTCCTGGACCACCAGGAATTCCAGTTTGTCCAATCCGGAACGGATATGGTTGCTGTTGGGGTCGGTAAGCACCGGGTTCTCGCCAAAGATATACATGGTTTTGATTTCACCGCTATTAGCCTTTTCAAACATCTCCGGAATCATCAAGCCGTTTTTGTCAGGGAGGGAAACTTTCCAGGCCTTCTCGAACTTTTTACGGGCGGCCTTGTCAATGACCCGCTGGTATCCGGAATAAACGTTAGGCAGCGCACCCATGTCACAGGCGCCCTGCACATTGTTCTGGCCGCGGATCGGGTTGACTCCTACACCGGCCCTGCCAATATGCCCGGTCAGCATGGCAAGATTGGCGATGTTCATGACATTGTGTGTTCCACAGACATGCTCGGTAATGCCCAGGGTGTAAAAAAGCATCGCCCTGTCTGTAGTGGCATAAAGCCGCGCTACAGTGTACAGATCCTCTTCGGATATTCCGGTCAGTGTAGATACATAACCGGGAGTATAATTCTTAACGGTGTCAGCGAGGGCCTGGAAATTCTCTGTACGCGTCTTAACAAACTCCTTGTCGTAGAGCTCTTCTTTAATAATGATATGCATCAAGCCGTTCACAAATGGAATATCCGTGCCCGGCCTGATTTGGAGCCAGTAATCGGCTTCTTCAGCCAGGTCTATGCGCCGCGGGTCAACAACGATAAGCTTGGCGCCACGACGGGCGGCCTGTCTCATTTTATAGCCAATGACGGGATGTGCTTCAGTGGTATTGGTACCGATTAGCATCATTAACTCCGCATCAGTTGTTATTTCGTTGATTGAGTTGGTCATGGCACCGCTACCAAATGTGGTGGCCAAACCGGCCACGGTAGGCGCGTGTCACGTACGTGCACAGTGGTCAATATTGTTCGTGCCCATCACTGCTCTGGTAAATTTTTGTAGTAGATAATTTTCTTCATTTGTACACCTGGCTGAACTTAGTGCGGCAAATGAGTCGGGGCCGTACTTTTTCTTCATCTCCTTAAATTTGACGGCTATTAGGTCCAGCGCCTCATCCCAGGAGGCAGGTACGAACTGTCCGTTCTTTTTGATTAATGGAGTCTTAATCCTTTTTTCGCTATGTACATAATCCCAGCCAAACCGGCCCTTGATGCAGAGAGCATACCCATTGACAGGACTGGTTGGATTTGATGCTACTCCAACAATTTGATCGTCTTTTACTAAAAGGTCAAAATTGCAACCCGTACCACAGAAGGGACAGGTAGTTTTCACTCTCTCAAGTTCCCAACGGCGGCCTTTCCTCTGCATCTGCTTCTCAGTCAAAGCACCGGTCGGGCATACGGCTACACACTGGCCGCAGAAAACACAGTTGGATTCAACAAGTTCATCATCATAAAAAGGTGATGGTTTGCTGTTAAAGCCCCTGTAAGTAAAATCCAGGACATTCTGGCCGGTAATTTCATCACAAACGCGGACACACTTCCCGCATAAAATACACTTGTTCATATCCCTTACGATAAAGGGGTTGCTTGTTTCTACCGGATAACTGTGTTTTTCACCTTTATACGGGCTTTCCTTAACCCCATACTCGTAGCAGTATTCAGCCAACTTACATTCACCTAATTTTTCACAAGTAAGGCAGTCCAGCGGATGATTGGCAATTAACAGTTCGAGAATGGCCCGCCTTGCTTGCATAACATTAGGTGAGTGGGTTTGAACTTCCATTCCCGGTCTCACAGCAGTCGCGCAAGAGGCTACCAGGGCACGCACTCCTTTTACCTCAACTACACATAAGCGGCAAGCACCGGCCGAGCTCAGTCCTTCCATATAACACAGTTGTGGTACATTAATTCCCTCCTGTTCAGCAGCCTTAAGAATCGTTGTACCTGACGGGACTTCAACCTCTTTCCCGTTAATGAACAATTTAACCATTTCCATACATTTCCACCCCTTTAATTCTTTGTTCAAGTGTGACCGTGCACGCTTCAATTTCTATTGGCGGTTAAAGACGAAACATGCAAGACGTCAAACTACTATTAACAGTAGGAATATTGGTGCATTTTTTTTCAAAAAAAGAGGATGGATTTACACCCTCTTTTTGACTTTAACCACTAACCAGAGCCCTTTTTTCTTCAGGGATAGGAGGGGGAACAGGCTCACCGACAATCTTCGTCACTGCACCAAATTTGGGAGGGCAAGCTTCAAGACAGGTTCCGCATTTTATACATTTTTCCTGGTCAATTACATGGATTTGTTTTTTGGCACTTATAATCGCCTCAACAGGACATCTTCTCGCACAAGTCATGCAAGCCCGGCACTTTTCAGGGTCGATATAGTATGAGACCATCTCGCTAAATAATTTGTCAATTTCATCTATAGTGAAATAGCTATCAACTTCTTCCCTATTCAAAAGGGGCGTCCTCAGTTTCTCATTTTTCATCACTTTAATATAAGGAATCAGCCGTGATACTTCTGCAAGTTTGGACTTTAAGGCCTCTTTCTCTAATCCTTCACCCCTGCCGAGTGGTCCTAATTCCTTCACCTTCTTCACAAAACTATTTACTGCTTCTACATAAACATTTCCTTCACTGCCAGACATAAATTCGATCTTTAACCTTTCGGGATTCAGACCGATATATTCCATTATTTTTCTCAGGAGAAGCACCATATTTTGTGCATAATAATTCCCCTGGGTCAGATAGTTACATTCATTTAAATGGCAACCGCCGATAAACACTCCGTCAATACCCTTGTAAAAAGCCCTAATTACATGTGCCGGGTCAACCCTACCGGAACACATGACGCGGATAAGCCTTATTTCCGTTGCATATTGCAGTCTGGATACTCCAGCCAGGTCAGCAGCTCCGTATGCTCACCACTGGCAAACAAAACCTATTATTCTTGGCTTAAATTTAAGTCCCTTGCTCATTCAAACCTCACCCTCCTTTGCCTGTAATCCCGGCTTTTTCATTTTGCTACTTCCTGTAAAACTCCGGCCGCGCTTTCAATTTGTTGAAAATTATCTTCCTCCGGAACCGCAGCATCAATCTCGCTTATAATCTCTTCATCGGTAAAGTGCTTGAGTTGGATAGCCCCCGTGGGACACAATGCGTTACAAAGGCCATCCCCTTTACAGAGCACAGGGTTAATTGCAGCCTTTTTGCCCCGCTTTGTCTCGCGAATCTCCAAGGCACCATATTTGCACACCGCGACACATGCCCCACAGCCCATACACTTCTTCTCATTTATCTCGCAAACGGAGCCGGAGGCAACGACAACATCATTGGAAAGAAGTGTTAAAACCCGTCCGGCCGCCCCGTAAGCCTGATTAATCGTTTCCGATATGAGCTTGGGATAATGCGTCATTCCACAAAGAAAAACGCCGTCTGTAGCAAACTCCACCGGGCGCAATTTCACATGGGCTTCTTTAAAGAAGCCGTCGGGGCTCAAAGCTACTTTGAATAATCCGGCTACTTCCTCAGTT
>DLUO01000169.1:9070-9258 GCA_003444595.1 Bacillota bacterium | reverse complement strand
GCCGGAGTGGGTGATGCCAAACGTCCGGGTATTCAAGCGACGGTGGAGAAGCTTTTTTCCTATAAGGAGGTCGCCTCAGCCGGGGCGCACTACATCCACTACGCCTTTGGCTTGCTTGACGGCACCAATATCTTTTCACCCCTTCAGGCTGTCCTGGACAACGCCTCTATCGCCCTGGCCAAGGATTT
>DLUO01000169.1:7764-8811 GCA_003444595.1 Bacillota bacterium | reverse complement strand
GGCTGTGCAGGGCTCAGGCATGTTTACCCGTGGAGTTCGCAAGCAGCTGCGGAGAAAGGTAGTTTCCAACACCTATGAATTTGTCTCTGACGGAGTTCATCAGGAACAGGTTTTTGTCCAGGCTCAGGCCAAACTGGAGGCCTATCTCGCCGACAAATCCAATATGCTGCCGCCGGAAACAATCAGGCGGATCTATAAAGAAATCCCCGGATTATTAACATCACAGGAGGTTTATCATGAGTAAAGATGAGTTGCTGAAAGAACTGGAAAACGCCATAGTAGCGGGACATCTTAATGCTGACGACGAAGGCTTTGACGGCACTATGGAAGGCACTCCCGGGACGCTGGAGCTACTGGAGAAAGCCCTGGCCGAGGGCATTGAACCCCAGGAAATCATGGAAACTTTTGGGCGGTCCATGGAACGTGTAGGAAAGCTGTTTGAAGCGGGCGACTATTTCCTCCCCGACATGCTTGCCAGCGCCGAATGCGTCGGTGAAGCCATGGCGATCATCGAGCCTAAACTTCAGAGAGGCAGCATCTCCGATAAAGGAAAGTTCCTCATTGCTACGGTAAAGGGGGATTTACACGATATCGGCAAAAACATTGTCGCCACCATGCTCAAGGGGGCAGGATATCAGGTGAAAGACCTGGGAATAGATGTGCCGGCAGAAGATATCCTGAAAGCTATAAAGGAATTTAAACCGGACTTTGTTGGACTTTCCGCCCTGTTAACAACGACGATGATGGAAATGGAGCAGGTGATAAAGCTGATGAGGGAAGAAGGTTTTACAGATATAAAGGTATTTATCGGAGGGGCGCCTACCTCCAAAGAGTTTGCCGAGAAAATCGGCGCCGATGAATACTGCCATGATGTCATGGAGGCCTTGAACAAGCTGGAAAAAATGAGGAATGCCTCATGATCATTTCTGATATGCAGCGGCTAAAGATGCTTTCTCCTGCTGAAATGGAGCTAATTCATGCCGGGGCCTGCAGGCTTTTAGCGCAGGTAGGAGTTAAAGTTGCTCATGAAGGTATTGCCGAAAAGCT
>DLUO01000169.1:6521-7548 GCA_003444595.1 Bacillota bacterium | reverse complement strand
CAGAGACGGCCAAAACAATTTCCTTTGCGGCGCCGGATCCGGCCTATGCCTTTACGGTCAAGACAACTGAGAACCTGGTGAAATTTGGTACCGGCGGGCAGGCGCTCTATATTGTAGGGGCTGCTGGCGGTGGATGGCAGAGAAGGCCGGCCGGGAGGGAGGACTTAAAACAAATCCTGGCTCTGTGCAACCGGCTGGAAAATGTCGATTTTATCACCCGTCCGGTGGAAGCCGATGTTCCGGAAGACCGGATGGATGTAGAAAAGGCCCGGATATTTAAAGAATACTGCTCCAAGCCCATGAACCTTGCCAATCTCGTCAAGGTGGAGCGCCTGGATGAAGTGCTGGAAATTGTCGGCAATCCGGCCTATGTTTCCTTTATCATTTCACTGGTTTCCAGCCCCCTGGTTATGGATAGCGCTGCCGGAGAAAAATTTATGGCCCTGGTGGAAAAAGATCTTCCTGTCGCCATCTCTTGCTGCCCCCAGGGGGGAAGCACGGCTCCCTTTTCCGAGGTGGGGGAGCTGCTGCAGCTCCATGCTGAGCTGCTCTTTGGCTTTGTCCTGGCCAATATCATTCGCCCGGGGGCCAGGGTGCTCTACCGGGGCATACCCATTACCGCCAATCTCTATACCGACGGGTCACCCCGCTGGTGCCAGCCGGAGAGCATCCGGCGCGTTGCCCTTGCGGCGCAGCTCTGCCGTTTTTACAACCTGCCCTGTTGTGGAACAGCAGGGGTATCCGATGAAGGGGAGCCATCGGCACAGGGCATAAGCGAAAAGGTGCTCAGCTGGACCTATGGCGCGGTATCCGGCGCGCAATACATCAACAGTGCCCTGGGCATGCTGGACCAGGTCATGTCGGTTTCTTATGAACAATATGTAATGGATGATCTTGCTCTGGGGATTGTGAAGGAGAAATTTAAGGAGCATCAGTCGGCGAAAGCCTCACAGATAGCAGTGGAGGCTGCCGTCGAGGCGCTAAACTTTTTCGGCGTTCCGGCAGATGCAAAGATAGAAGAGGAGCT
>DLUO01000169.1:840-6266 GCA_003444595.1 Bacillota bacterium | reverse complement strand
GACTCTGCCGGAAGGAGTTAAGAAAACAGGAGGTACGAAAGTCTATGTCCGGACTTGCAGGATATATCGGAAAAGAAGCAACTCCTGAAAAAGTGGAGCAGATGATTCAGGGCATAAAACATCGAGGGTTAAGCAGCCCTATTATTAAAAGTATTTCATCGGGCGCTGTGGGATTTGTCGGAAACGCTAACGGTATTAATGGAAAAGCAACCCCCTTTGTGCTGATTGATGGGGCGCTGATACGCAACGATGAACGAAATGAGTTGTCTGATGCCGATTATTTGCGGGAACAGTACCTGCAGCACGGCAAAGGGGCCTTCTCCAGAATTGGCGGGAGTTTTGCCTGTGCCATTGTCGAGGAAGATGAATGTATTATTGCCCGTGACCATGTAGGCGCCCGGCCGATGATCTATCATGAATCACCGCATGGTGAGTTGTTGTTTGCCTCTGAAGGGAAGGCGCTCAAACCGTTTGCCGAAAAGGTAGAGGAGTTGCCTCCGGGGCATTATTACTCCACCAAAGAGGGACGCCGGCCCTTTAACGATTTTTCTGTTCCTTTGCCTGAGTGGGATACTCCCGAGGAGGCCGTCTGCGCGGTGCGGGAGCTGCTTGTGCAGGCGATAGAGCAGGCGCTCTCCAGCGGCAATATTGAGGGAGTCGCTTTAAGCGGGGGCCTAGACAGCTCCATTATACTGGCTGTTGCCTGCCAGTACAATCACAAGCTTAAAGCCTTTACCGCTACCGTAGCCGGACACCCCGGTGAAGACCTCCGGTATGCAAAGTTGCTGGCAGAATACCTCGGTGTGGAACATCATATCTACGAAATAACCCGGGAAGATATCGCCAAAATTATTCCGGAGGCGGTGTGGTACCTGGAATCCTTTGATGAGGACTGTATTTTCGGCTTTATCGCCAACTATTATACCTCACTGCTGGCCTCAAGACATGTGCACAGCGTGCTGGTAGGAGAAGGGGCTGATGAGCTTTTTGGCGGGTATTTCCGGGAACTCCAGGATATAGCAGACCCTGCCGCGAAAGAGAGGATCGCCAGAAAGCTGCTGGATATAGCCTACAATACGGCCCTCCGCAGGCTTGACCGGGGGTGGATGTCAAACAGCATTGAATACTATGCGCCCTTCCTGCACCCGGCCGTGGTGGCCATGAGCCATAGGCTCCCCATGGAGCTTAAAATTTATCAAGGGGAGATGCCGGTGGAAAAGTGGATTCTCCGGGAAGCTTTCCGGGATTTGCTGCCCAGTGAAATAGCCGACCGTCCCAAATTAAGATTTTCCCGGGGGGTCGGTGTGGATGACCAGGTGGATGGACTCATTCCGCAGAAGATCGGGGAAAAAGAGTTGCGGGAGAACCCCGCCAGCAGCGGCGGCATCGCCCTAAGGTCCCCCAAGGAGCTATATTTTTATAAGCTCTTCCAGAGGTATTTTCCGGAGGGGTATGAAGGGCTCATGGCACGCTGGGATCCCTTCAAATAGAAAGGCTTAAGACATATTTATAAGGTTTATAAAGGAGGAGGCCTGCATCTTGAAAGTTACCATCTGTCAAACAGCTCCGCGGCTGCTGGATGTAAAAAGCAACCTGGAAGAAGTGATCGCCAAAATCCGTTATGCCCGGGAAAAGGGCTCCCAGCTGGTTGTTTTCCCGGAGCTAGCCCTGACCGGCTATTTCGTAGGTGAGCGTTACCATGAGGCTGCCCTGCGGTTGGACTCACCCGAAATCAAATCCCTGGCGGCAGCCTCCAAAGGTACGGCTGCTGTGGTCGGCTTCATTGAAGAGTCGCCCTCGATGAACTTTTACAACTCTGCCTTGGTGCTCGTTGACGGGCAGATAGTTTTTGCCTATCGCAAGCTCAATCTACCCAATTACGGTGTTTTTGATGAAGGTAAAATTTTTGCTACGGGCAAACAGCTCCGCACCTTCAAGTTGCACGACTTTCATATTGCCGTGTTTATCTGTAACGATGTGTGGCATCCCTCTCTGCCTTATCTCGGTATCACCCAAAAAGCCGATATCTTCGTCACCATTATCAACTCTTCTGAAGGTTCCATGGGAGCGGAATTCAGCAATATGGAAACCTGGGGCATAATCAACACTTTCTACTCCCGCATTTTCGGTATCTACGGTATCTGTGCCAACAGGGTGGGCGAAGAGTCCGTGGGCGGCCGGCGTAAAAACGATTTACCGGTCCTTCCTCCGGGCAAAACAGAGGATCATGGGCGAGAGGGCACGGTCTCCTCCTACCGTTTTTGGGGCGGCAGCGAAATTGTAAATCCTTTCGGCAGAACCATCAGTAAAGCCGCGCTCTACGAAACAGATGAAATAGAAGCGCATATCTCCCGTGAGCTTCTGCGCCAAAAAAAGATTTTGCTGCCCTATGTCAAAAACGATGATCCCTATTTTACTTATCGTGAATTGAAGCGTATTTTATTTAGGCCTGACCGGGGCCAGGCCGGGTTTCACCGTCCTACAGGCAGTTGAAACTGATCGATCCCATATTAATACTGTAATAATTAACTTAACGGCCATTATTGATTAAAAAGTTTTCCGGAAGGTAAAAAATTTTTCCAGAAGGTAAAGAAGAGTTTTACAGCGAATTATAAAATAGAGTTATTAAAAAGGTTGAGACAGTAAAACAGACAGTCTAGCCGAAGCAGTAAGCATTACAGCCGGCCTTGAGCCGGATTAATTAAGCTGTTCCGGGATATTTTTAATGTTATTAATGCCTGTGATTATGCGCACTACTGGTTGTTAAAACTGTTGGACTATTTTGTAAAAGGGGAGGTGAAAGACCTGTGAAGCAGATCCTGATTAACCTGGAACGCTGTCTCGGCTGCAAGACCTGTGAGCTCGCCTGCGCTGTGGAGCACTCAGTCTCCAAGGAGCTGTTTGGCGCCGTTTGCGAAACCCCGTCTCCTGTTTCCCGGGTTTATGTGGAGAAGGGGCAGCAATACAATTTTCCTCTGCAGTGCCGCCATTGTAGCGATGCACAATGTATTAAGGCCTGCATTAGCGGCGCCATGTGGAGGGATGAAACAACGGGGCTTGTAAGCCACAGTAAGGAAAAATGTGTCGGATGCTGGATGTGTGTAATGACCTGCCCCTTTGGTGTAATTATCCAGGATCGGGGAGCAAAGATCGCTTTGAAGTGCGATCGCTGCCCGGAGCGGGAAATCCCCGCCTGCGTAGCTTCGTGCCCGACAAAAGCGCTTTCACTGGAAGGAGTGCCCTTTTATGCCAAAGGGAAAAGGGAAGAATATCTCACCAATTTTAAAGAATAGCCGCCTTATCTTTTATTAACAGCAACTATAAGGAGAGGAGAAGATATGGATAAAAATAAATATGCTCAAAAAAGTATCGACCCGGCCACCCAGGCTATGTTATCCAAAGCCGAGCAGGCCGGCGTAGAGGTTGCCTGGGAACGGCTGGAAAAGCAGGAACCCCAGTGCGGTTTTGGCCTTCTCGGTATATGCTGCCGCAATTGCAATATGGGACCGTGCCGCATAGATCCTTTTGGCAACGGAGCGGACAAAGGAATTTGCGGCGCCAATGCCGATACCATCGTTGCCCGCAACCTGCTGCGCACCATTGCGGCCGGGGCGGCCTCCCATTCGGATCACGGACGGGATGTTGTGGAGACCGTTCTCCATGCGGCCGAAGGTCGGGCGCCGGATTATGAGATTAAAGACGAAGAAAAGCTTCTGGCCCTGGCCAAGGAGTTAAAGGTTCCCACCGATGGACGCTCTAAGCAGGAGATCGCTTTAGATATAGCTGTTAAAGCTATTGATGAGTTTGGTACCAGGAAGGGCACCCTGGAGCTGCTGGGGCGTGTACCTCCTCAAAGGAAAGAAAGATGGGAAAAGCTTGGAATTGTGCCCCGCGGCATAGACCGGGAAGTCGTGGAAATTATGCACCGCACCCATATGGGTGTGGATACCGATTATGTCAATCTGATCTTGCAGGGGATGCGGGCTGCTTTATCTGACGGCTGGGGAGGCTCCATGTGGGCGACTGAGCTGTCAGACGTGTTATTCGGCACCCCCAAACCTCATAAAGGCGTAAGCAACCTGGGAGTTTTAAAGGAAGACGAAGTGAATATTGTCGTTCATGGGCACGAGCCGACGCTCTCCGAAATGATCGTTCGGGCGGCGAAGGACCCGCAGATTGTTGAATTTGCCCGCTCCCAAGGGGCCAAAGGGATCAATATCTGCGGCATGTGCTGTACCGGCAACGAACTGCTGATGAGGCACGATGTGCCTATTGCCGGCAACTTCCTGCAGCAGGAGCTGGCGATTATAACCGGAGCCGTGGAGGCCATGGTCGTTGATGTGCAGTGTATCATGCCCTCCCTGACGGAGGTGGCCGGATGCTACCACACCAAGATCATTTCCACTTCACCGAAGGCGAAGTTCCCCGGCGCACAACATGTTGCCTTTAATGAAGAAAAAGCGCTGGAGATTGCCCGGGAAATAGTGCGGATTGCCGTCGAAAATTACCCCCGGAGAAACAAAGAGAAAGTATTTATTCCCGCAGAAAAAATGGAGTTCGTGGCCGGCTTCAGTGTGGAGGCGATTCTTTCCGCCCTCGGCGGCTCCCTTGATCCCCTGCTGAATGCCATAAAGGAAGGGAACATTAAAGGGATTGCCGGTATAGTGGGATGCAATAATCCCAAAATCAAGCATGATTACGGCCATGTTACTCTTGCCGAAGAGCTGATTAAACAGGATATCCTGGTTGTCGAAACCGGTTGCGCCGCCATCGCCAGCGCCAAAGCCGGGCTGCTTTTGCCGGAAGCCGCTGCCAAAGCCGGTCCGGGGCTGCGCGCTGTTTGCGAAGCGTTGAAAATTCCGCCTGTACTGCACATGGGCTCCTGCGTGGATATTAGCCGTATTATGGTGGTAGCGGCGGCAGCAGCCCGCGCCCTGGGTGTCGATATATGCGATCTGCCGCTGGCGGGGGCAGCTCCTGAATGGATGTCCGAAAAGGCTGTAAGTATCGGTGCGTACGTAGTTGCTTCGGGAATTTTTACGGTGCTGGGAACAGTTCCCCCGGTGCTGGGAAGCAGCAATGTGGCCGCGCTGTTGACAGAAGGGGCCAAAGATGTCGTCGGCGCTTCCTTTGCAGTAGAAGGTGATCCGCTAAAAGCAGCGGAGCTAATAGTGAAGCATATTAACGAAAAGCGCGCCGGGCTGGGGCTGGCTTAAAAATTGGGCTTTTATAACGGGAGAAGTGATGAAAATGCTCAGTACAACGTATGCCATAATCGGCAGCGGCCCTGCTGCTTTATTTGCCGCTGAAGCCATCCGTAAAAGAGATGCAGAGGGGAAGCTGTTAATGTTCGGCGCTGAAGGGTACCCCCCTTACTCGCGGCCCCTTACCTCCTATTACCTGGCGGGCCTGGTGCCCAAGGAGAA
>DLUO01000169.1:0-536 GCA_003444595.1 Bacillota bacterium | reverse complement strand
CTTGCTTACCAGCCTCTTAATGAAAAGGAAAAAGGGGAGGCTTCTCAAACCCATACCGTGCGGTTTGAGAAGCTGCTCATCGCCTCGGGCGCCGATCCGGTAAAGCCGGATATCCCCGGCATAAATATGGAGGGGGTATATACTCTTCGCACCATTGATGATGCAGAAGCCATCGCCCAAAGGGCCGGGAAAGGGAAAAGAGCCCTGCTATTGGGAGGAGGGCTGGTGAGCCTTAAGGCGGCTTATGCTTTGCATAAACTCGGCCTGGAAATTACGCTGGTAGTCGCCTCCAACCGGATTCTTTCGCAGATGCTGGATAAAGAGGGGGCGGAAATAGTTGCCGCCCGCCTGGCAGAAAATGGCCTGGTAGTGTATTTCCAAAGCGACGTAACGGAGATACACGGCAACGGCTCGGGAGTAAAGGGGGTTACTCTGGCCGACGGTCGAGAGCTGGAAACGGATCTTGTTTTAGTGGGCAAAGGGGTTAAACCCGTTACTTCCTTTCTGGAAGGCAGCGGTCTGGCGGTGGAAAACGG
>DLUO01000175.1 GCA_003444595.1 Bacillota bacterium | reverse complement strand
AGATGTGTATAAGAGACAGGTTTAGAAGGGGCCATTTTGAAATCCAACTTTTATGGTACTGGCTATGCCAGGTTAGGCTACCTTAAAATTTCCTTAAAAGCAGCAAATTTGAAAGTCTCAGAAGTAAGACAAGATCTCAAATATGAAATCTATTTGTTTCATAATTAAGACAAATGAGTGATTTTAAAAGAGGCTATTCCCGTTAGAGTAGCCTCTTAAGGTTTGGCATGTTTCTTGCATGTTAAAAATATTTAGAATTACTAAGGATTTGGGATAATCTAAAAAATATCTATAGACAATGTGACTTAAAATTGTTTATCTGCTGAGCCTTGATCCCGGATGGGATGGCTTGTGATTGGGCGATATAGTTTTAAAGCTGGCAATGTCCCGTATTCCATTACCTATCTATTCTATAATTTTTGTTATTTTCTCATGGGAGGGGTTATTTTGGGCCTTCATGTAGTAGGTAAGTCTTTACAGCGAAAGGAAGACCGGTTAAAAGTTACCGGGTCCAACCTTTATACAGATGATCTCATCTTGCCGGGGATGCTCCATGCCAGTGTTTTGCGCAGTTCAGTACCCAGTGCAAAAGTTAAAAAAATTAATTGTAAAGAAGCCCGTTTGCTGCCGGATGTTGCCGCCGTATTAACAGCTCAGGATGTCCCGGGACGCAATAGTGTGGGGATTATTGTAAAGGACGAACCCGTCCTGGTGACGGATAAAATAAGGCGTGTAGGAGATGCGCTGGCACTTGTTGCAGCCGAAACAAAGGATATAGCCGGGGAGGCCCTCCAAAAAATAGAAGTGGAATTGGAGGAAACTCCCGGTGTTTTTTCACCCCAGGAGGCCATGGCACCAGGAGCCCCGCTAATCCATAACGGGAGCAATATCCTGTTATACCGGAAAATAAGAAAAGGAGACATAGAGCGAGCCCTCCAGGAGGCCGACGTGTTGATCGAGAGGAGCTACCGTACCGGCTGGGTGGAGCATATGGCGCTGGAACCGGAGTCCAGCGTGGCGAAGAGGGAGGGCGACAGCATAATAGTCTGGGTCTCCTCCCAAAACCCGCATTTTGATCGCGGGGAGATTGCCGCGGTTCTGGGGATAGCGCTGGAAAAGGTCAGGGTAATCCAGCAGCCGACAGGTGGAGGTTTCGGGGGGAAGCTGGATATTTCTACTCAATGCCATGCGGCACTGCTGGCCTGGCATACACGCCGTCCGGTAAAGCTTACCTATACGCGAAAGGAATCGTTTGTTGCCTCCGGGAAGAGGCATCCTTACAACATTAAGTACCTTAGTGCTGCCGATAAAAATGGAAAGCTGCTGGGGGTAAAAGTGGAGATTGTAATTGATACGGGAGCTTATGCTTCTTATGGACCCGGTGTGCTGACCAGAGGGGCCGTTCACGCCACGGGGCCTTACGAGGTCCCTAATGTCCATGTTGACGCATATTGTGTATATACTAATAATCCCTACAGCGGAGCTATGCGCGGTTTTGGGGTTCCTCAGGTGGCTTTTGCTCATGAAACCCAGATGGATTTGCTGGCTGAGGCTTTGGGGCTTTCCCCCTGGGAGATCAGGAGGAAAAATTTTCTTAGAGCCGGCTCGCTTACAGCCACTTCCCAGATGCTTTACAGCAGCGTCGGCATTGAGGAAACGATGAACAAGGTTAAAAATGAAGTGATGAGGGATGATATCCGATGAAAAAACGCGGATGGGGCCTGGGCTGTATGTGGTACGGAATCGGCAATACCGGTATGCCCAACCCTTCGGGAGCTTTCGTGGAGTTGCTGGATGATGCTACGGTAATTCTATTAACCGGGTGTGCCGATATCGGACAGGGCTCCAATACAGCGCTGGCGCAGATAGTTGCCGAGGAGCTGGGAGTGGCTCTGGAAATGGTTAAAGTTGTCTCCGCCGACACCGGGGTCACTCCTGATGCAGGGGCCACCTCTGCCAGCAGGCAGACCTATATCTCGGGCAACGCTGTAAGAAAAGCAGCAGAGACCGCTAAAAAGCCTCTAAAGGAAAAAGCCGCCGCGCTGCTTAAAGTTGCCGAAGAGCAAATTGAGTTCAGGGATTATAAAATATTTCCCAGCTTTGATCCCAAGTGCGCTTTACCGCTAAAGAACGTAATCAGGGAGTGCCGGCGTGACGGGCTGTTAACTCTGGGGCACGGTTCGTTCAATCCGGACACGGCAGAACTGGACAAGGAATCCGGAAGGGGCATACCCTATGCCACCTATGCTTTTGCAACACAATGGGCGGAGGTAGAGGTAGATACAGAAACCGGCGAAGTAACAGTGCTAAAAATAGTGGCGGCCCACGATGTGGGCAAGGCCATCAATCCCAAAGCAGTGGAAGGTCAAATTGAAGGAGGCTGTTCCATGGGGCTGGGATATGCGTTGATGGAAGAAGTAATCCTGGAAAAGGGAATGATTCTTAATCCCGGGCTGTCAAACTATCTTATCCCCACATTCAAAGATATGCCTGAAATTATTTCTTTAATTGTTGAGGAGGAAGAGGAAACAGGGCCTTTTGGCGCCAAGGGCGTAGGTGAACCGCCGCTAATACCTACCGCTCCCGCTATTCTTAATGCCGTCAGTAACGCGCTGGGGATACATTTCACTGAACTTCCTCTAACCCCTGAAAAAATTTTGTCTGCCCTGCATGAAAAAAATAATAAGGGTGCTTTTCAGGAGGGGGATTTGGATGCTTGAAGCTTATTATAAACCCGCCAGCCTGGAAGAAGCCCTGTCGATTTTGGACGATTTTGCGGGAAGAGCAAGGGTAATCGCAGGCGGAACGGATCTTGTTTTACAATTAATGCACAAAGAAGTTGCTGCCGATGTTTTGGTTGACATCTCAGGGTTGAGACAGCTTAGGAAGATACGGGAAGAAAACGGCAGAATAGTGATCGGGGCTCTTTCTACCCATACAGATTTATCCGAATCTTCCCTTCTCCAAGAAAAAGCTCCTCTATTGTCCGCTGCAGCCGGAAGCGTGGGCTCCCTGCAAATTCGCAATGTGGGTACAGTAGGCGGTAATATCGTTAATGCGCAGCCCGCTGCCGATACTGCAGTAGCTCTGCTGGCGCTGGATGCAACGGCCAAAGTGGTTTCATTATCCGGGGAAAAGCAGGTTCTTTTGGAAGAGCTCTATTCCCCACTGGGGGGCTCTAACCTGAACCCTTGCCGGGAGATCTTAACGGAGATCTCCTTTGCCCCTCTTTCCAAAAGCAAAGCCGGCGGCGCTTTTGTCCGGTTGGCCAGGCGTAAAGCGGTTGCCCTTCCGGTTTTAAATGTTGCTGTCGTAATTCACAGTGAAGAAGCTAAAGGCGCCCTGACCGATGCACGTATTGTTATGGGGCCGGTAGCCCTTACTCCCTTCAGGGCCAGGAAAGCAGAGCAAGTTTTGCGGGGTAGTTTTCCAGGAGAGGAAAGCTTTTGCCGCGCGGCCGGGCTGGCGGCCGATGAAGCCAGGCCAAGGGACAGCCGTTTCCGGGGGAGCGCCGCTTACCGCAAAGAATTGGCCCGGGTTATGGTTTTACGGGCGTTGACGATAGCGCAGAGCAACCTTGACGGGCAGGGGGTGAACCGGTGAGTAAAGGGAAAGAATTGTCGTTTACTCTTAACAATAAGCCGGTAACGGTTGAGGTGGAGCCTCATACAATTTTGCTGGATCTTCTCAGGGAAAAGCTGGGGCTGACAGGGACTAAAAGGGGGTGTGGTGAGGGAGAATGCGGCGCCTGCACAGTGATTGTCAATAATGAAGCTGTCAACGCCTGTCTATACCCCGCCTGGAAGGTAGAAAATTGCAGTGTTTTGACAGTTGAAGGGCTGGGAAGCGAAGAAAATCTCCACCCCCTGCAGGAAGCCTTCCTGGAAACAGGGGCGGTACAGTGCGGGTTTTGCACTCCGGGGATGCTCATGTCCAGCTATGCCTTGCTGCAGAAAACGCCAGATCCTGATGACGATGAAATCAAGACAGCCCTTGCCGGAAATCTCTGCCGTTGTACCGGTTATGTAAAGATACTGGAGGCGGTTAAAAAGGCAGCATATAAAATGAAACAAAGTGAAGTGAATGAAGAGAAATAATTCAATTTACAAAGAACGGAGGGGGAAAAATGAGTTCCCTGTTACTCAAGAATATCGGCTGCCTGGTAACCGGAAGAACAGAGCAGCCAATTAGTAAAGAAGATGCTCTCTTGATCAAGGATGGTTTGATTGCAGCGGTGGGAAACGTTCCTTTAACGAGTGAAGCGGATATCGTCGTAGATGCCCAGGAAACTACTGTTGTTCCCGGCCTGATCGATTCTCATGTTCATCCCGTCCTCGGCGACTACACCCCGCGCCAGAAAATGCTGGACTTTATTAACAGCTCGCTCCACGGCGGGGTAACGACGATGATTTCCGCCGGGGAGGCCCATGTCCCCGGCCGCCCCAAGGATCCTGCCGGCGCCAAAGCTCTGGCCGTGCTCTGTCATAAAGCTTCCGCCAACCTGCGTCCGGGGGGCGTCAAGCTGCATGGAGGGGCATTGATCCTGGAGAAGGGGCTTAAAGAAGAGGATTTTGCCGAGCTGGCCGCCGAAGGGGTCTGGCTGGTCGGCGAGATAGGTTTGGGAAGCGTCAAGGACCCCGGAGAAGCTGCCCAGATGGTACGCTGGGCGCGCAAGCAAGGCATGAAAGTTATGATGCATACCGGGGGCACATCCATTCCCGGAAGCTCCGTTGTAACAGCAAGAGATGTAATCGAGGTCCAGCCGGATGTGGCTTCCCATATAAATGGAGGCCCGACAGCTCCACCCCTTGAAGAAATTGAGCGCCTGGTAAACGATACGCAAATATACCTGGAGATAGTTCACTGCGGAAATCCCAGGGCAGCAGATTTTGCCGCACGTATGCTTTATGCCCGAGAGCAACTCCACAGGGTAATTATTGGTAACGACGCCCCCTCGGGGACAGGCGTGATCCCCCTGGGAATTTTAAGAGTCATTGCCCAACTGTCTTCAATTTCCGGTATCCCCGCTGCGCAGGCAGTAGGTCTGGCCACCGGTAATACAGCTAAAGTTTACGGGTTAAATACCGGCCTGCTGGAGCCTGGGCGGGAAGCGGATCTGATAGTAATGGATGCACCCATGGGATCTGTCGGTGGAAATGCGCTGGAGGCACTGGAAGCAGGGGATGTACCCGGAGTTGCCCTGGTCATTGTGGATGGGAAAATACTTGTAAATGCCAGCAGGAACACCCCGCCCCCAAAACGCAAACCAATAATCAGGGAGATGAAGAAATGATTCAGGTAGACCAGGAAACTTGCCGCGCCTGTGGTTTATGCGTCCAGGAGTGCCCCCTGGGCGCCCTGACCCTGGAAGCAAAAAAGATTACTGCTTCCCCGGCCTGTTCTTCCTGTGGAGTCTGCAGCAAGGTCTGTCCGCATGAAGCCATAACGGTTTATAAAGAGGCTGAACCTGGGGCAGTCCAGTGTTTTTCCTGCCCGGTCCAGTGCCTGGTACGGGAAGGTTACAGCGGTGCCTGCAAGCGGTACGCCAACAAAAAGGGAGTTCTCGTGAGAAACCGCCGGCTGGTTGAAAAGCCCCTGGCTGATTACAGCAGTCCCGGATATCGCCCTCTTATTACCGGTGTTGGGGCGGGCACCACCTATCCGGACAGCAAGCCTGCTCCCTATATCGTCAGCCGGAAAGTCGACGATGTAGAACTGGTAACGGTTGTTACCGAGGCGCCGCTGAGCTACAGCGGGATAAAAATTAAAATCGATACGAACTTCCATATTGGTGAAGAAGGGGCCAGAGTCCGCCGCCATGGAAAACTGGTTGGCAGGGTCACCACAGAGGAGTACGGCTCCAAGATGCTGGCTTTGGGAGGCGTTAATCTTTTAAGCGGCGAAACGGGCTTTACTGTTGCCAGGACTATCGTTGATCTTGCCAATAAAGAAAAGGTGGAACTGAGCGTAGAAAATGGCAGCAAACTGGAGATCCGGATAGGGGATAAACCTGTTATTGACGGCAGGCAGGATACAAGAATGCGCATCGGGTGCGGTAGCGCTACCATTGGTCTCTTTGCCCGCCGGCTTAAAGATATTGTTGAAGAAGCCATTATCCTCGATCACCATATTATTGGCCTTCTCTCAGAACACCCGGCGGGGAGAGAGGTGGGGATGAAATACAGCGGAATCACTCCCGTAGGTCGCAAGAGCACTGTAGGAAGATACTTTGGCCAGGCTGGCTCCGGCTGGGGTGACACCGTAGTGGAGAACCCTGCAGAAGCGGTAGCCAAAGTTGATATGAGCATAGCCAGAGCCGGCATGCGTCTCCTAGTCACAGAAACTACCGGCCGCAGGGCTGCGCTTCTGGAGGTAACTCCTTCCGGTGGCTTGCGCGAAATTCCTTTAACTCCGGAGGTAGTTGATTTTATGCACACCCTGGCCGAAAGTTGTGAGGAATCAAGAGTCTCGGGAATTTACACGGGAGGTTCGGGCGGCAGTGCCCGTGCCGGTGTAACGGATTATCCCCTACGCCTTACCAGGAGCGTACATTCAGGAGAAGTCATTCTTACCGTCGGAGGCGCGCCTGTCTATATTTTACCGGGTGGAGGCATAAATTTTCTTGTGGATGTGGAGAAAGTAATTCCCCGTGCTTTTGCCTGGGTGCCTACGCCGGCTACTGTAGCGCCCCTGGAATACACGATGACACTTAAAACATACGAAAAAATCGGTGGAAAAACCGAGTATATCACTACTGTAGAAGATGCCCTGCGTCGCGGTAGCGGGGAGCGTGTTTCTTATTAAGACGGTACGACTTCCTTCGGGAGAACTGTTATTGCAGTTCGGTCCCATAAACATGGTTATCGGAGCCTGGCACAGGGGAACGCTTATGCAGGAGGAAATGAAAAAAGCGGCAGAAATTGCCGTTTACCACCTGGAGGAACTTTCCTGCGTGCTAGACAAGGCCAGGATTGCTTACGGTACTGCGGCAATAGTGAGAGATCGCTGTCCGTGCCGGAGCGGCCCCCGGGTTTTGGCCTATATGTGCGATGCTGTCCGGCAGGCGGGCGATTTATCGTTGACCCCCATGGCTGCAGTTGCCGGGGCTATCGCCGATTTGACGGTGGAGGCTCTTGAAGGCTGGGGCGCGACCAAGGCTTTTGCCAATAACGGGGGCGATATAGCTATTAAGCTGACACCTGAAGAAAGTACCTGCATCGGGATCGTATCCTGTCTGGCAAACGGAAAAATATCCCATAAACTCACTTTAACAGGGCGAGATGGCATCGGAGGTGTCGCTACCAGCGGCCTGGGAGGCCGAAGCTTGACCAAGGGGATCGCTGATGCCGTGGTTGTTCTGGCTGACAATGCCAGGTTGGCAGATGCCAGCGCCACCCTTATAGCCAATGAAACGCTTGTGGAGACAGCGGAAGTAATCCGGGTCAAAGCGGAGTTCCTGGACCCGCAAACCGATTTGCAAGGTCAAATGGTCACGCAAACAGTCCATAGCTTGCCTCACCGGATAATTGCAGAAGCCTTAGAGCGGGGCAAGCGCTCAGCGCTTCAACTTCTGGACAGAGGTGTCATCAAAGGGGCCTTTATCTTTGTCCAGGGAGAAATGGCCGAGGTAACCACCGGACACCGGGGAAGATTGGTATGCAGGATAAACGAGCATTACTAAAACAGTAAAGGAGGATAACACCTTGTCTGGTAAGCCTGAAATCCGCAAGATGTATACTTTGGTGGAGGAAACTCATGCCGACGGGGTAAAAAGGCTGGAAAAGCCGGTGCGTAAAGCTGCCGCGGCCGCAGTATTTAAGAATCCCTTTGCGGACAAGTATGTGGAAGATCTTTCTTTGCTCTTTGATTGGAGCGCGGAGCTGGGAGAGATTTTAACCAAAAAAGCAGTAACCGCCCTGGGAATTAAGGCGGAAGAGGTGCAAAGTTACGGCAAGGCGGCAATTGTCGGCGAAAGAGGAGAGTTGGAACACTGCGCCGCTATTCTTCATCCCAAGCTGGGCAAGCCCCTGAGAGACAATGTCGGAGGCGGAAAAGCGATCATCCCTTCGGCCAAAAAACTGGGCTTTCCAGGAGCAGCGATCGATGTCCCCCTACATTTTAAAAACGCTGCCTTTGTACGCACGCATTTTGATGCCATGGAGGTACGTTTCCCAGATGCTCCGCGGGCTGACGAACTGGTGCTTATTGTTGCCATAACGGATTCCGGACGTCCCTTGGCCAGAATAGGCGGTCTGACCATCAGCGAGGTTAAAGGTGAAGACGGTTTGAGGTAAAAGGCTTAAAACTATAAAACGTTCTACCTTTGCGGTAAGAAAGGAGATAAAGATGGCATTACTCCCGGAAGTCAAAAAGTACTATGGAAAACAGAAACTATTGATCAATGGAGAGTGGGTTGAATCTAAATCTACTGTGGTCAATGAAAATACAAACCCGGCTACCGGTGAAATAATCTCTGAGTTCCCCACGGCAACACTGGAAGAGGCCCGTAGTGCGGTTGAAGCGTCTGCCGAAGCTTTCAAATCATGGAGAGAATTTCCCATGAGGGACAGGGCGCGCCTCCTTTTTGACATGCGGGCAAAGTTTGAAGAACACTTCACTGAACTCTGCCGGGTATTGACCCAGGATCACGGCAGGACTATAGAAGAAGCTGAAGGCTCAGTAAGAAGGGTAATAGAGAACATCGAATCGGCCTGCTCGGCACTTTATGGCCTGGCCCGGCAGAATGAACATATGGAACAGGTAGCCAGGGGTATTGACCAGTATCTCACCTGGGAACCGTTAGGTCCTTTTCTCATCATAACACCCGGCAACATTCCCATGCATGCCTGGTCATCATTTGTTCCCTATGCTCTTGCTGCCGGATGTACCGTCGTAGTGAGCCCGAGCAGGCAGGCCCCCGTTGCTGCGGAATACGTGAGCCGCGTGGCACAGGAAGCCGGTTTTCCTCCCGGTGTTATCAATCTTGTTCATGGAGGCCGGAACATAAACGAGCAAATACTGCGGCAGCCGGAAATAAAGGGGGTTGGTTTTATCGGTTCTAATAAAGCTGGGCATAAGCTCTTTGAGCTGTGCGGTACGTTGGGAAAAACCTCCTCTATTAACGGCAACGGCAAAAACCATGTTGTAATTATGCCTGACGCCGATCTTGAGCAGGCCGCCCAGTGGCTGCTGCGCGCCTGTTTTGGTATGACCGGACAGCGTTGCCTCGGCGTTGATAATGTTGTTATCATTGGGGACATCTACGAAGAGATGAAAGCGAAGTTCAAAGACGCCGCTGCGGCAATGAAGCTCGGCTACGGTCTTGATGAAGAAACGGAGCTCGGGCCGCTGACCACGTCGGCCGGCAAAGAGAAGGTTATGGCATGGATCGAAAATTCGCTCGCCGAGGGGGCCAAAATGGTCCTGGACGGCAGAACAGCCAGAGTGGAAAGCTATCCCAATGGCTACTTTTTGGGGCCCACCATACTTGAAGATGTCAATGTAGATATGACGATGGCCAAAGAGGAGGCGTTCGGCCCGGTAGCTGCCCTCATCAGGGGCGACAGCCTGGAACAGGCCATCGAATGGATCAATACGAAGACGAATCTCGGGCACTCTGCCTGTATAATGACCTCCAGCGGTAAGAGCGCACGCCAGTTTATTCGTGAGGTTAACGTGGGCAATGTGGGGGTAAACGTGGGGGTGGCACAGCCCTATGCCTTCTTCCCTCTGGGTTCGAGAAGGGAATCTTTTGTGGGTACCGCCAAGTCGAGGATGGCTTCTATGAGGTTGTTTATGGATGAGAAAACGGTTTGCATGCGGTGGGTGTAGGATATGTATTGTAACTACAGGGGTTGCCGGAATAAATGAAACCTTATTTGTAAGAGAAAACTTGTCTTTAGAAATCAGTGCCCATACCCGGGGTACAGGTAAGGAGGGATGCGGGGACGATAGGAGTTATTTTGCTTGATTGTTTCGGTAAATATTTTATTCAATAAGAGGAGGGTTTATTAAGGATGAAAAAGAAAAGATCAATAATATTTATCGGCAGCAGCCTGGTTTTAATGTTGGTATTGCTGCTTGCCGGGTGTGCCTCGACCCCGCCCGCTAAGACACCGCCGGCCGAAACACAGCCTGCAGAGACACCGGCGGAGCAGGAGACATTTAGTATTAAATTCAGCACATGGCATCCTCCCGCCGGCGAAGAGTGTCAGACTGTTTGGACGCCGATGCTTGAGGAACTGCAAAAAAGAAGCGACGGACGCATAACTTATACGACATTCTATGGGTCGGCTTTAGGGGCAGGGCCGGAGCATTTCGACATTGTAAAGGATGGGCTTTCCGATATGGGTTATTTTACGGCTACCTGGACGCCCGACC
This sequence comes from Bacillota bacterium, assembly GCA_003444595.1. Taxonomy (GTDB): domain Bacteria; phylum Bacillota; class Dethiobacteria; order DTU022; family UBA8154; genus UBA9862. The sequence continues at coordinate 3,222 of DLUO01000175.1, read as the reverse complement.
GTTTCCCGCTTACCGATGTGCTCTCTATGCCGGTCCATGTATTGGGTAAGGATGTTGCCGTAGATGTTGGCAACGAGATGCATGAGCGCTTGCTGCACCAGGAATTTACCGATGTAAAGGTCCTCTCCTTAAACGGATGCGTATGCTCTTATATTTGGACCACGACACCGGTGCATAGCATTGAGGATTTAAAAGGTATGAAGATTAGGAGCCCGGGTGGTTTACAAACCTATATGATTGAGACACTGGGAGCAGAGCCGGTGTTCATGCCGCTGGGCGATGTGTATCTGTCCATGGAGACAGGCGTTATTAATGGAATTGTTACCTGCCCGATGCTTTACAAGGGCTACAAGCTTCAAGAACTGGGGAAACATGCGGTGAAAGCCACATTCGGCTGTGTTTCGGAAGGCGTGGTCATGAATCTAAATGCCTGGGATAAAATGCCGGCCGATCTGCAGGCCATTGTGGAAGAGGTAACTCGCAATCCCTTCGAGCTAACCAGCGGGTTGACCGAAGAAGTTATTCAAGGCGATGTTATTGAGAGCCTTAAAGCCGAAGGTGTTGAATTTTATGAGCTGCCCGCTGATGAAGCTGAACGCTGGTATTCCCTCTTTAGTGAAAAGGTTGTGAGGGAATGGGTAAGCAATATGGAGAAAAAGGGTCTTCCGGGTAAAGAGACGTTGCTAAACTACAAGGCGGTGCTTGACAAGCACGGTGTAGAATTTCCGGCATTTCCGGCCGAGTGGGAAGCGGAAGTGGAACAGTATAAATAAAGAAGAGGATAATTTTTTATAAAACCTGTTTTAAGCTTCAGGGACTGAAACGAAACAGACAAAGCCACGGCCTTTAAAAATTCGGGTTTGGGGTTTACTGGACAACCATAAACCGTTATTTCACAGGAATTTTCCTGGAGGAATAGCCTGTCATTGACATTGTCAGGAAAGATCGCTCTAGCAGGTTCTGTAAACCCTTTATTTTCTTTTTTTCTATGAGAATCTTCTTGCTGCCTGGCTGATTAAGAAACTGTGCAGTTTGAGATTGAAAGGAGAAAGCGAATGGAATGGCTTGCGAAGACCCAAAAAAAGGTTAAGCGTTTAACTTACTCTGTGTCTGCGGTGAGCATGTTTATACTCATTCCCATGATGCTGCTTACGACCTCTGATATAATTAGCCGTACCACTGCAAACAAACCTATTCCCGGAGCAGTGGAGTCATCTTCCTTTATGCTAATCGTTTTTATACTTTTGGGCTTGGCTTATACACAGCAGGTCAAGGGGCATCCAAAGGTAACCATTTTGAGTTCCCGGCTGCCTTTGCGTATTTCCCTTGTTGTAGAAATAATCGTAAATTTACTTTGTTTGTATATTATTCTTGTCTTAGTCTGGCAGGGATGGGTCGTGGCAACGGGGGACATAGGTAGAACTGTTTCAGATGTACTGAGGATTCCCCAGCTTCCCTTTAGATTGTTGGTACCTGTCAGCGGAGCACTACTTTTTCTCGAATTTATCGTCGATCTCTTAATTAATGCCGAAAAGCTCTTTAAAAAACAGGTGCTTACTGAAGGTAGTGAGGAGAAAAATGCTTAGATACAGGGAGGGGAAAAATTGGATCCTATTACTACTGGTATTGTTGGTTCTGTAGGAGTACTTGTTCTTTTGTTATTAGGAATGCCCATAGCCCTATCTTTGATGTTGATAGGTTTCTTAGGAATCTGGTATTTAACTTCCGCCGCTGCTGCTTTGCCGGTGGCGGCCAGAACACTCTATGAGGTTTCCGCGAACTACTCATATACGGTTATCCCGCTGTTTATAGTTATGGGCAGTTTCGCCAGTATAAGCGGTTCAATTGAAGGTCTCTACAATATGTTTGATAAATGGCTCCGGAGGCTCCCGGGGGGGCTGGCGGTAGCTACTATTGCCGCCTGTGCAGGCTTTGCCGCCGTTTCCGGTTCTTCCGTGGCCGCTGCCGCTGCGATGTCCAATATTGCTTATCCGGAAATGAGGAAATTCGATTATTCACCAAAGTTGGCTGCCGGAACGATCGCGGGAGGCGGCACTTTGGGCTTTCTTATCCCGCCAAGTATTGGTTTCGTGGTTTTCGGAATGCTTACCGAGCAATCTGTGGGTAAATTACTTATTGCCGGAATCCTGCCCGGGCTCATTTTGGCCTTAACCTTTATTGTTCTTATAATCCTTATGGTTAAGCGAAAGCCCGGACTGGCTCCCATCAATCCTGATCCGGTCAGCTGGAGAGAAAAACTGCTGTCACTTAAAAATGTTTGGGAGATATTATTGGCATTCCTGGTGGTCATGGGAGGAATTTATTTGGGCTGGTTCACCCCCTCTGAGGCCGGAGCAGCGGGTGCGACCCTGCTTTTCTTAATTGCTCTGTTTAAAAGAAAGCTGACCTTTAAGAACCTTTTTGCTGCTTTACAAGAATCTGTCCGGGTTTCAGCCATGGTCCTTTTTCTTATTGCCGGGGCTACAGTGTTCACCTATTTCCTGGGTCTATCCACCATACCGACACAACTGGTCGAGTGGGTAGCCGGGCTGGCTGTATCGCGATATCTTATTCTTACAGCTATACTCCTTGTTTATCTTATTTTGGGTTGCTTTATTGATGCGGTGTCCATGATGATTTTGACGCTTCCGGTAGTCTTTCCTTTAATTTTGCAGTTGGGTTTTCATCCGATTGCTTTCGGAGTGCTGTGCGTGCTGATGATGGATGCTGGATTAATTCCCCCGCCGATGGGATTAAACCTCTTTACGATTGCCGGAACGGCTAGAGAGCTCTCCATGGAAGATATTTATTTAGGTTCGCTGCCTTTCGTCATACCGATATTGATAGTAGTTGCGATTATTTCTGCTTATCCTGATGTTGCCCTCTTCCTTCCCAAGATGATGTTGGGCGGTAATTAGTCTTGGCGCGCAATAAATTAAATTGTTGCCCGGTGGAAAGCTATTCATGCTCCTTTTCAGCTTCCAATTAGTCAAGAAACATTACAAAATTACTTTATAGCCTTTGCCACCTTTTGCCGACAATATGTTTATGACAACATGCCGTAAGTTGTTAACATACCGTGTAACCGGCGGCCCGTTCAGCCTAAGAAGGCCGCTCTTCTTTTTGTAAGCCCATGACGCGGCGAAAGAAGAAGCGGCAGTCGGGCTTTTTTTATGCAATTTTAATTTTCTCGCCCCTTTTTTTATGACTTTTTTATACTCT
>DLUO01000168.1 GCA_003444595.1 Bacillota bacterium | reverse complement strand
GCCTCCCTCCACAACGATCATGGTGCCGTCATCGAGATAGGCCACTCCCTGACCGGCCTCTTTGCCGTCTTTGATAATTTGAGCGCTCATTTCTTCTCCCGGTAGAACGACAGGTTTTACGGCATTGGCCAGTTCGTTAATATTTAAGACGGAAACACCCTGCAGCTCACAGACTTTATTGAGGTTAAAATCATTGGTAACAATCCGGCCGGACAACTCTTGAGCCAGTTTGATCAGTTTACTGTCTACTTCAGCGATATCTTCATAATCTTTATTGATAATCCTTACGGTAATTTCCATTTCCTTTTGCATTTTGTTTAATATGTCGAGACCCCGGCGCCCGCGATTTCGTTTCAGTAAATCAGGAGAATCAGCAATATGCCTCAGTTCTTCCAAAACAAAACCGGGAACGACCAACTCTCCCTCTAAAAATCCCGTCTTACTGATATCCATAATGCGTCCATCAATGATCACGCTGGTATCGAGAATTTTTAAGGTATATTTCTTTTCCTGCGGAGCAAGAGGAGTACGTTTAAGCAACTGTGAAGAGATGAAAGAAAACTCATCTTTACGGTTAAGTATAAAGGTCACTCCCAGGTAAGCCAGAACCAGTGTTATCGTTAGAGAGAGATAAGGCCCCACCCAGGGTATACGGGAAAGGGGGAAACTCAATAAAACCCCGATCATCAGCGCAATGATTAAACCTGCTACTCCGAGTACAATATCCTGGGTCGGGATGGATTTCATTTTAATGTCGGTCCAGGCAGCAAACTTACGGATATAATCTACAATAGAGGGGGTAATAAAATAAAAAATAAATCCGAAAGCGGTTCCCCCTATAACCGGAAACCAGGTCCCTGTGGGAAGAGGCAAGGTTATACCTGTAGCTGCCATCAGGGAAGGGAAAGCCACTTTAAAGAGCTCAAAACCACACACAAAGCCGGTAATTGTCAGAAGAATACGCATAACTATTTTGAACACTTATCCTGCACACCTCCTTTCCTCTTTTGTAAATTTATTAGAACTTAGTAAATTTATTATAACTTATATATTTGTCCCAATTCAAGGATTATTATACCTAAAACACCCGACATGCTGAATAATGAATAAAAACAACCGGTTCAGCAAAAAAATGCGGAAATAGAGGCGTGTAATTCAGGATTCGTGACGAAAAATTTTTTCGAGGGAAGCAACAACTTCGTTTTTGTCAATTCCCTGGACCATAACCAGTTCACTCATTAAAATCTGCTTGGCGCTCTCCAGCATCCTTCGCTCTCCTGTGGAAAGGCCCTTTTTTCTTTCGCGGAGCAATAGGCTGCGGACGACTTCAGCTACTTTAAAAATATTCCCACTTTTAATCTTATCCATATTGGCACGGTAACGGCGGTTCCAGTTGGCATTCGGAGCCTCATCAGGCCCTGTCAATATCTCAAAGACGATATCCACCGCTCCCTTTTCAATTACATCCCGCAATCCCACCTTCTGAACATTGTCCATGGGGATCATAACCTTCATGTCACCAACGGCAATGTTCATTACGTAGTACTTCTTTTTATCGCCAAGTATCTCCTTCTCCTCTATGGCTTCAATGATACCGGCTCCGTGCATAGGATAGACAACCTTGTCCCCAATATTAAACATCAAAATATCCTCCTTAAAACTTGTGAGAGCGGACATGCGATCCGGAAAATAAAAAAAGCCGCTCCGAGAGACAAACATAGTTTGTACATGCTATTTTTATTGTAGCATAGATGATTCTGGATGTCAAAAATTTAATATATTATCATAAGTAGAACTCAAAGTCAATGTATTCCGGACTTTTTGGGCAAAATTTTTTTTAGGTTTTTTAAAATTTCTTTTGGCGTTTCCTTAAAGTTGACAAGTTTCTGAGCCAACAAGTATAATAAGATTATAAAAAAAAGAGGTGACATAAAATCATGAAAACCAGGAACAATGATGTAATCTGCTCTTTTCAGGATAAAGTCGCCGAACTGCTACTCAAGCACCGCAGTATTCTGGACAGTCTCTCCAAACATACGGAATCGGCAACGCGTATCAATAGAGCTATTACCAAAGCGGTAACCGACTGTGGATGCATCACTATTCACGCCAGGAAACAGCAGCTTCCGGCCGAAATTTCTCTTGAAGAATGTCGAAAGTACATGGATTCACATCTGGAAGGCTCTCTCTGTGAAAACTGCAGGGAAATAATTGAGGAGGAAATGGGAAATCAGCTTTTTTATCTCTCCGCTTTATGTCACCTTTTAGGCTTCAAACTGGAAGATATTATCAGGCAGGAGTACGAAAGACTCAACGCCCTGGGTTTTTATCATCTTTCCTGATTTTTCGCCTCGCTGATTTAATACCGGCATCCTTTAATATCAGTCAAAAGCCAGATTGAGGGCCTGCGCGAGAGTAGATACATCGATCATCTCCAGGTCCTTTTCCAGTTCCTTCATATTCGTGATAAGGTTACTGCTGACATTGCCCCGCGGCAAAAGACAACGGTTGAAACCCATCTTTACTCCTTCTCTTAACCGTTCTTCCATACGGCTGACAGGGCGCACCTCTCCTGTCAGACCGATTTCGCCCACCACCATTACTCCCTTCCGGACAGGCCTGTCCATGAAACTGGAAGCAATGCTGAGCGCCGCTCCCAAGTCGGCTGCCGGTTCCATAATTTTGACACCGCCCACTACATTGATAAAAATATCATGGTTAAATAATTTCAGCCCGGCCCTCTTTTCCAGCACAGCGATGATAATGGCCACACGGTTAAAATCAAGCCCTGTCGAAGTGCGGCGGGGAGCGCCCCCAAAATAGGAGGGCGTTGCCAGACCCTGAATTTCGACCAGCAGTGGACGGCTTCCTTCTACGGAGGGGACCACTACCGAACCAGCCACCCCATCAGGCCTCTGGTTAAGAAAAAGTGCCGACGGGTTTTGCACCTCCTGCAGCCCGCTGGATTCCATGGTAAAGATGCCGATCTCATTGGTAGCGCCAAAACGGTTCTTTATACCGCGTAAAATGCGATAGTTCTGGTAGCGCTCTCCTTCAAAATACAGCACGCAGTCTACCATATGCTCCAACAGGCGGGGACCGGCCAGAATACCCTCCTTGGTAACATGCCCGACGATAAAAATGAT
>DLUO01000136.1:2275-2843 GCA_003444595.1 Bacillota bacterium | reverse complement strand
GTTTTGACCACAGAAAAACTTCACTAAGAAATTAGTGAAGTCGGACTTGGATTCTAAAGTATCCGAACAGAGACCTTTTATTCTGATTCTACTCCTTTTCCACCGGTTTTTTTACGTAACACAGTTCACAGCCCCGGCAGTAGGCAATTTTGTTATGGAATACCTTCTTAATGGTATCCATTATCTCGGAGCCCTCGGTTACAGCCCCGTTATGAAACACAATCCTCGTGGGCGCTATGGTTATCAGTGAACTAATAAGCAAGTCATCGTAATTTATATTGTTTTCCAAAACCTCTCCCGCCAGGTCGTCAATCAGCTCGTTGTTTATGGTTATGCCCTGGCCGTCCAGCAGCCTATAGCTGTTGTCGGGGTTTTTTAGCACATTTACGGTATCCACCTTTGGTTCCTGGATTTCCACGAAGTACCGGAGGAGTTTTATAAATTCGTTGTACTCCCTTTCCATAAGGTACTCCTCCACCGCCCTGTCTATTGTATCTTCAAGTTCCGACACGTAGTCCTTCATCCTAAACCTTACAAATCCGGGAATTATTAAACTGCTGTTGGTTTC
>DLUO01000136.1:0-2094 GCA_003444595.1 Bacillota bacterium | reverse complement strand
AGCACCCTGGCCTTTCTGCTGAGCCGGTATACGTTGCCCTGGTCGCTTTCTTCCCCGTCGGTTCCCAGTGCCTTGCACGCATATTCCAGTATTCTATCCCTTTCCTCCTCGCTGAAATAGTAATAGTTGCCCTCAATGCATTTTTTTAGCAGTCTTTTCTCAACAACATCAATTATTATATCCGAAACCGCATTAGCCACGTAATGCTTTGAAATGTATATTATATCATTATAAGAAAACTTGCCCAAAACACAGTTGGATACACTACAGTCGAAGAAGCGCAAGTTTCCTTGGTCTCTCTCATTTAAATTTAAGTCGATGCCCTGTTTGCTAAGTACCCTAAGTTCGGCCTCCAGCCTTTCCCGCACCGTCTCATTGTCTTCGCTGATGCCGATGGAAATCAAGTCCATTTGTTCTTTCACTCCCTTCAGTAATATTATGCGTAGCCTGAAACTCGATATTCCGCTTTGAGAGTAATACAGATATTGCATATCAATTAATTGCCACCACAGGAATAATTGAACCTACATCAATCAAAGGACCGTCAAACAGCGGCACGGCTGTTATGCCACGTTTTTCAAGGAACTCTGATAGAACGGCCCAATCGGGATGGAGTGATGGATTTCCAGAAAAAGCAAGCAAAGACTCCCCAATTCTTCCGCAACAGCCGCCAATAAACCCGTAGTCAAATCCTTCCAAAATAATTTGACCCGGGTTAATAAGCAGGGCATCCATCCCGTTTTTTATAGCCGCGGTGTATATGCCCCGGTCTGCCGTTACAATGCTGCTGTCGTCAACCACAGCGGTGGAACATTTTGTGTACCCCTGTTTGACGTTTATTAATACGGTATTGTTCTTTCTTAGTTCATCAATAATTGTCTTATCCGCATACCTGGAGTACAAGAATGCCCTGTTTCCCGCCACTGCTATATTATATGCTATGTTCAGGGGATAGTTGCGTGACAATTCGGTCTTCCCTTTAAGCACCATAGTCCCGTAGCTGGACAGGCTTTTTTTGAAATACTCATACATAGTGGGTTCCACCACCATTTTACCGTCTCCTACCGGGCATATAACCATATCGGGATGAAATGCCACAGCGTCGTACAGCCGCGGGTGTCTCAAGGTTTTTATTACTTCTATGCCCATGAATAGCAGCCGCTTTTCCATAAGATGGGCGGCCCTCCCATCAACTATAACCGCCCTTACTTTTTGTTCTTTTTGTTTTGGCACCTCTTCCCTATCCAACATCCTGTTCTTATCCTCCCCATGCGTAATCCTTTGAAAAAGTACGGATATATATATATTCTTGACCAAAACCAAAAAAAGTCAAGGGTAGTATCTACAACCCATGACTTTCTGAAGCACCGGAGCAAAAATGCCCCATTAATCTATAGGGCAAAATAATTGTGCCGTTTCCAGGCCTTTAGTTTTTGTCCGGATGCTTTATGCACATCTTTTCCATTGCATTTAGCGAATCCACAGGTCATGGACTTAATATATAAACAAAAATGCAATAAGAGCTTTGAAAAGCCCAAATCCTATGCTTAAAACTTAACGGACGATATGTATTCCACAATAAGTTTATCCAATACAATGCAGAGTTCTAATATTTTTTCTGCCTGAAGCTCCTCCGGCCTTTTCTGAAGTTCTTCCAGGATTTCTTCCCTTAGGCTGTTAATTCTGCCTCTTAAATCACCCATGCTCCCGTATCCCCCTCTGTGATATAATGGGCATTTTATCAGCATCTAAGTAGAATTTTGTCGGATTTTCTTTTTTCAAGCTGTCTCTCGTTAATGACATCTCCTTTCCAAGGCCTTTAAAACCAACACTATCCACCCTAAGCGGGTGTTCTCTTAATTATATCTTTTCTTTATTTTTTGACATTACACGCATAATCCCTTTAATAAAATTCCACAAAATTAGCCTATAATCCGACAAATAGTGCCATACCGGCTGCCGGCTTGGCACTATTTGTTCCATCATGGTCATTCATTCTTTTCAATCTATGCGCTTTTCCTTTTGGCAAAGGCTGCCGCCAGTATACCGGTTTTTTTGAAAGTCCTCATCTGGTTTCTCAAATAGCAATACGCC
>DLUO01000010.1 GCA_003444595.1 Bacillota bacterium | reverse complement strand
AAGCCGCCCCCTATCCTAATTTATTTACAAGAGCCCGAGTTGAGTTGTGTTCAGATGCTTAAGCCTCAGCAAATTCTAACCTAATTAATTGGCATCGCTTAATTTATCGAATTCTTCCCTAAGTATCCTGTGCAGTATTTTTCCAGTAGCAGTTCTGGGCATATCTTCATCATTAATAAACTTAATTTTTTTAGGCCGCTTATACCCTGCCAGCTTTCCTTTAGTAAATTCGATAAGCTCTTTAGCCAGTTCCGGGCTTGATTGATAATCCTGATGTAGGACAACTACGGCTGTGACCAATTCGCCCCACTTAATATCGGGAACCCCAATCACCGCCACATCCTTAATGGCCGGGTGGGCGCCAAGGACATTCTCCACTTCGGAGGGGTAGACATTTTCACCGCCAGTAATAATCATGTTCTTCTTTCTGTCAACAAGATAATAATAACCATCTTCGTCTCTCCTGGCCATATCGCCTGCGCTGCACCATTCTCCCTTAAAAACCTCCCTGGTTTTTTCAGGATCTTTCCAGTATTCCTGAAAGTTGCCCGGTGAGCGCGAATAGAGTTCGCCAACTTCTCCATCGGGGACCTCGTTTCCGTCTTCATCCAGTAATTTAATGCGGTCAATACCAAAAATTTCTTTTCCAATAGAACCCAGCTTGTGAAACTGGTCTTCAGGTCTTAGCAAAGTAACTAAAGCCGCTTCTGTAGATCCGTATGCTTCCCATAGCTCAGCCGATTTAAAATAATCCATAATTGCCAGTTTTAGATCCTTTCTTGCGGGTGCAGAAGAAATCAAGAGTTGGCGGATATTACTTACATCATATTTTTGTTTGATTTCATCTGGAAGTGACAGGATCATGATGTAGTGTGTAGGGACTAGCGAAGTAAAGGTGATTTTGTACTCTGCTAATGTCTTCAAAAGATCTTCAGCGTCAAAACTAGTCATATTATAAACCATTACCGGTGCGGTTACATAAGTATATGCAAAGGAATAAAAGATCGAATTTACATGACACATGGGCATTACCAGCAACACTTTGTCCGTCGGTTTGACTCCCATACTCAAATTACTCAGGAAGTACTGTCCAAGATAACTTTCGTGATTGCGCATTACTCCTTTGGGTTTCCCCGTTGTGCCCGAAGTATACATAATAGTCCAGGTATCCTGAGCATCAACTATTACATCCGGTTCTTGAGGGTTTCCTTTACTCAGTATTTCCTCATAATGAATGTAGCCTTCGGGAGCTTTACCCTCACCGATGTAAATATAATTACTAGCTGGTACGCAGGTCAGCTTTCCGCGTATGATGTTAACACCTTCAACAAAAGGTTCTTCCACGATGAAAGCTTTGCATTCTGCATGGTTGATAATATATTCATACTCAAGCGGTGTTAAGCGAAACATTATTGGAACGGCAATTTGTCCTCCTTTGGCACAAGCGGCATAAATATCCATCCATTCTACACGATTATAGGCTAGAATCGCCACCCGATCTCCGTAACCTACACCCATGTCCTGCAAAGCATTGGAAAGGCGACATGCTCTCTCGTTCCATTCTTTAAAGGTAAAGCTCTTGAATTTATCCTGGCACCCCAGCTTATTAGGATAATTATAAGCGTTCATCTTGAGCACTGTTCCAACATGCATCCATTTGCTGACAGTCATAATTAATTAAGCACCTCTTTTTCATAAGTTTTGAAATAATCCTGATTAAAAGATAAAAATACCTCTACCATATCAGTCTTGACAGAGGCATCCATCCTACAGTGCTACAGCGTTGTTGAAAACCGGGATTGTAACGGGCAAATGTTAACGGTAATCTATTCCATGATTTTATAATTCCATGATTCCATTCTACGGGACGGCAGGCTTATAAAACTGTAAGCCTGTTCTGCTGGCTGTTTCTCGGCTTATGTAGGCTAAGCACCTCCGATCGTTTAAGTTGGTGTTTTTAAAAGAACTATTTCTAGTTGAAAAATATCTTCTGATAAATTAATACAGTGCTACTTTATTGTTATTATAAACAGAATCTTCTAAAGTTTAATTCTACATTAGTTTAATTCTACATTGAGGCTGTTTTTCCTTCTTAAAATGTTAATAAAAAAATGAATTTTGGCTAAGCGCTTTCAGGCAGGAAAACCGTGATTATTTAACGAAAATAAATAAAAAGAACTAGGTGTATTAGAGGGTTGTTCTTCGCTCTTATATTTATTATTACTAATTTTCAGAGATGCAGGAAAAATATTACTATTTACCGAATATATTTAATGAATTATTTGCCGGTTTTAAAGGCAAAAGGGGGTTGCCTTGATGGCTTTTTTTGATGAGCCCATGGAAACGATGCCGCAGGAAAGAATTAGGGACACTCAGCTTCAGAAGTTTAAGAAGCAGATAAGGCATATCTTTGAAAATAATGCCTTTATGAGAAAACGCCTTCTGGAAACAGGCGCTGTTCCGGAAGAGATAAAAAGCTGGGAGGACATCAAAAAAGTACCTTTTACTCAGAAAAAGGACCTGCGAGAGAATTATCCCTTGGGGTTGCTTTCCGGGAACTGGGAAGATGTTGTGCGCATTCATATGACTTCCGGTACTACAGGGGTTCCTACTCCGATGGTTTATAGCAGGAATGATCTTGAGATTTGGACTGAATGCATGGCCAGGAATTTTGTTGCCGGGGGCATAAAAAAGGGGGATATTGTCCAGCAGGCCCACGGTTTGGGGTTGTTTACCGGCGGTTTTGGCTTTCATTACGGACTGGAACGGGTTGGGGCTAAAGTAATCCCTACCGGTGCGGGAGGGACGGAAAGGCAGTTACGCCTGATGCAGGAATGGGGGACGACTGTTTTTACAGGTACCCCTTCTTACGCTGTTTACATAGCAGAAATTGCTATTGAAAAGGGGATCGATCCTGTTAAGGATTTGAAACTAAGGCTGGGCTTCCATGGTGGTGAACCCTGCTCTGATGAATTAAGAGCCAGGATTAGCGAACGCCTAGGTTACAAAGCTCATGGAGGTGGAATGAGGGTCTGTTATGGCCTTACGGAAATGGGCGGCCCCATGGCTATGGACTGTGAATATACCCAGGGGATTCACATCTGGGGCGACCATTACCTGGTTGAAGTGATTGATCCGGTAACTCTTGAAGATGTTGAACCCAATAAACCAGGAGAACTGGTACTTACAAACCTAAGTTTTGAAGCCATGCCTATTTTACGTTACCGAACCGGCGACAGGGTCATAGTCAGTTTCGAGACCTGCGAGTGCGGCAGGACTCATCCCCGGATTGTTAGTTTTCTGGGAAGAGTTGACGATATGCTGCTAGTAAGCGGGACAAATGTATTTCCCAGCCAAGTTGAATACGTGCTTATGAAACATCCTGAGCTCAGTGAAAACTGGCAGCTGGTAGTTGGAGAAAAAAAAGGTCTTCATACTCTGAAAGTAGAAATAGAACCTGTAGCCGGAGTGGAGATCGATGAAACATATATCCTCAAATTGGAAAAAGAGTTGCACAGTTACCTGGAAATTACCTGCAAGGTGGAATTAAAATCAATCGGCAGCCTTCCAAGATTTGAAGGCAAAGCCGTTCGTGTAAGAGATGAGCGAAAGAATGCGATGAGATGATAGCACATTATGGTTTTCAAGACGGCTCCGGCGACTATTTTATCAGCATAGATACTGAAAAGTGTATAGCGTGTACAGAAAAATATTGCGTCGCAGCCTGTCCGGAAAAGATTCTGCGGATATTTATAGACGACTACGATGACGAAGTGGTAGAGGTTGCAGAGGAGTACCGCCGGAAAATCAAGTATATCTGCACACAATGCAAATCAGTGGGCAATGAACAAAATCCGGCCTGTCTGAAAGTCTGTCCCACAGGGGCAATTGCACACTCATGGTAACCTTTCCCATAGAAAGCTGGGCGAAAACACGCCTGGCACAAAACAGATGAGTACAAAAAAGAGTAGCTTTTACTGCCCGGTTATGATATAATCCACTTAATCAAACGTTTGGGAGGTATGCTCTGGTGGCAGGGACAGAACAGTTAAGCGCGGATTGAGATAATTTCGGAAAGGGCAGATTGGCTATTTCACCTGGGTCCTATTTGTGTAGTTAATTATTTAAAAAATGATTCCGCTGTAAAGAAACCCTTTTTCCTTCATTACATATCCAAAGTGGGGGAAGAGCCTTAAAATTGTGGCGCAAAATAGTGTTTTGATACAACTATAACGCCTTATCTCGTGATAAGCGAGGAATAAATTTTATCTAATCAAAAAATTGACTTTTTTGCAGTGGAATCAAAAATCTATTGAAATAAGGAGGTGAAATTAATGCTGCCCTGTTTCCAGCGGGGTATAGTAATTACTTTTTATTATATTAAAGGAACGACCCAGGGCTAAAAGAGTAGAGAATGTCGTCCCATAAAGTTACAAATTTTTTAATCCCTGCTAGGCCAAAGTTAGGACATATGACAGTTGTGAACAGTAGTTGCATGTTATTATGATCCCATGTTGAGGATGGGAGGAAACAAAAGGGATGCCTGAGCATCCGGTTACCAAATGGTTATATTTGCCCGAATGGTAAGAATAGGGGGGATAGTATTTGTCTTATAAATATCTGAAAACTAAAAGCGAGGGCGGGATCGTTGGTATTACTTTGAACCGTCCTCCGCTGAATGTTTTAACTATTGCCATGATGGAAGAGTTGATTGACGCTCTTAAGTGGGCACAGCAGGAACCCGGCGCTTTGCTTGTAATCGATGCCGAGGGGAAAGCTTTCTCCGCCGGCGTGGATGTTGCCGACCATACGCCGGACAAGGTAGGGCAAATGATCGACGTATTTGATAGGCTTTTTAAAACTATGTTTGAAGTCGAAAAACCTATCGTAGCTCTGGTAAATGGTGCTGCCCTAGGTGGAGGTTACGAAATTGTTCTAGCCTGCGATCTGGTAGTGGCTTCCGAAAAGGCCAAACTGGGACAGCCCGAAATAAATGTAGGAGTTTTCCCCCCAGTGGCCTGCTATATTTTACCGCGCCTGGTTTCCTGGCCCAGGGCACTGGAAATCATGTTGAGCGGGGAGACATTTAGCGCTGCGCGTGCAGAGCAAATGGGCTTGGTGAATAAGGTTCTTCCCGCCGATGATTTTGCCAGTGGGTGCAGTGATTTTTTAAAGAAATTCCTGGCGCAGAGTCCTGTCGTTTTAGCATTGACCAAAAAAGCGGCACTAGCCGGACAAGGAAAGAGTTTTCTAGACGGAATTAAAATTATTGACAAAATCTATCTGGATGAACTGATGCAAACAGAAGATGCTGTGGAAGGATTAAATGCTTTTACAGAAAAACGCCGCCCTGTATGGAAGGGGAAATAAAAAAGTAATCTCTTAGATCAATCAGTTGCGGAAAACTTTTTAGCACTTTAAATATTTATAACTTAAGGAGGTTTCGCCATGACTGTACCGGAAAAAATTCAAACTTGGCAAATGGTTGAGCCTGGGAAACTTGAACGAACCAGCATTGATGTGCCGGAATTGAAACCTGGAGAAGTTTTGGTAGAAGTGGCGGCATGCGGGGTATGCCATACTGATGTCGGCTATTTTTATGATGGAGTTCCTACTGTAAGCAAACCACCTCTTACTCTGGGTCATGAAATCAGCGGGCGTGTGGTGGCGGGCGATGAAAAATTGCTGGGCAAAGAAGTAATAGTTCCCGCTGTAATGCCCTGCAACAACTGCGAAATCTGCGCCTCCGGGCGCGGGAACCGCTGCCTTAAACAAAAAATGCCGGGTAATAGTATGGGCATCTACGGCGGTTTCTCCACTCATATTCCGGTCCCGTCCGCAGACCTTTGTGTTATTGAAGACCGCAAGGGAATGCCGCTGGAACATTTTGCCGTGGTGGCGGATGCCATCACATCCCCATACCAGGCCGCCAAGAGAGCAGAGATTTCACCGGGAGATAACGTCGTGGTTATTGGTGCTACCGGGGGCATAGGGGTATATATGACCCAAATAGCGGCAGCAATGGGAGCAAAAGAGGTTATTGCCATCGCCAGGAACAAGGAGAAACTGCAGCGTTCTCTGGATTTCGGCGCCACCCATGCTCTTAGCACTCTGGATAAGAGTGTTAAAGATATCAGAGACGAGTACAGATCATACTGCAAGGAAAAAGGCCTCCCCACCTACGGATGGAAATTCTTTGAATGTACCGGCTCCAAAATGGGTCAGGAGATTGCCCTGGAGTTGCTGTCGTTTGTCGGTAAGATGATAGTTGTAGGTTATGGAATGCAGAAGGTCGAGTATATGCTAGCACGATTGATGGCTTTTGACGCTGAAATTATCGGAACCTGGGGTTGCTTGCCCAAATATTATCCGGAAGTATTACAAATGGTTCTGGAAGGGAAAATCAAGGTTGAACCTTTTGTAGACCTGCGTCCTATGAGCCAGATTGAGCAGGCATTTAAAGAATCACACTCCGGCAAACTGATGAAGCGTGTAGTTTTGATTCCGGATTTCTAGTAACGTAATTCCACCTAAAGATGAGAGGATACCTACTGATTTAACAGGTCGGTTGTTAACATAACCGGCCTGTTAAAATAAAATTTGGATTTCAACGGAGGCGAAAGGCCGGAATATACCAGAGAGGTATTATCGGGCGCTTACATCATCGTAGAATTAGTTACAGGTACCAGACTGGTAGAATTGCGAGCTTATGATAATGGTTTTTATGGCCGCCGGTTAATGACCAACCAAATAATAACTAATAAAAGCCTCGGTTTTATAGCTGGGGCTTTTATAATATAAATAATAACTGGAGGTTTTACCATGGAAAAAATGATGAACTTCTTTCGAAACGATAAATTTTCCGGGCATGTTGGCATAGAATTAATTGAGGTTTCAGAAGGCAGGGCAAAGGCAAAAATGAAAATTAATGAACATCATTTAAACAGTATGGGAACAGTTCACGGTGCAGCATTGTTTGCCCTGGCTGATCTTGTTTTTGCGGTAGCTTCGAATTCGCATGGGACTATTGCCATGGCTATTAATGCACATATATCTTATATTAAAGCAGCAAGAAAGGGTTTTCTTTGGGCTGAAGGAAAGGAAATGTCGCTTAATCCTAAACTCGCTACTTATACAATACATATTAGAGATGATAATAATGATTTGATCGCTATTTTCCAGGGAATGGTTTTTAGAAAAACGAGTTGAATGCTAAAAAGAAGCGGTCATACCACCTCCCACAGTTCGTTTTTTCTATTTTAAATTCCAAACAGTGATCAAAAATGACGTGCCCCAACAATAGGTTTTGTATCATTAATATCAGTATAAAAGTTAGATAATTATATATATATAAAAGAAAATGTATTTAATTTAATATCATGCCATTCAAATAAATAAAACAAGTTAAAATAGCTTGACAATTAAAATTATATATGGGATAATTTGGCTAAAAAAAGACAAAAAATACTAGTTTGATGAAACAAACGGTAGTTTCATTATTACGATATTAACGTGGAAGCTGTAGCTTAGCTGTTTAGCGCATAATTCCTCACTCGCAAACAGGTCGCTGGTTTCCACACAGTCACCCGGTAGCTTTGTCCGTTTTACCAGGGGTTTCGGGGTAGCAGTAGAAGATTTATTTTTTCACAATATTATTAAACGAAAGGAGGGTGCCCAAAAATTAATAAAAGGAAGGGGGAATTTTTCAAAATAATTGCTGTTAAATTCAATACATTTATGTTGTTCAGAAAAGAAAAAGCATTTTGGGGGTGAACAGTTAATTATGAAGAAATTCTTTTGGATAAGCCTCTTGGTGTTTGGGCTGGTTTTGCTTTTGTTGAGCGGCTGCGCTGCCGAAAAGCCGGCGTCTCCTGCACCGGAAACAGAGCCAAAAGAATCAACGGAAACAACTCCGACAACAGAAAAACCAATAACATTAAGATTTGCAAATTATTTTGCCGGGGAAAGCGGACCGGGAAGAATCGGACAGGTATTTGCCGATGATCTTAAGGAGCTAACCAATGGCAGAGTTGAAGTGGAATATTATCCGGGAGGTATGCTTCTCGCTGCCGATAAAATGTATGACGGTGTAGTGGAAGGAATTGCTGATATAGGTTTTTCCAATTTGGGTTATACCTTTGGAAGGTTTCAGGTTGCAGAGGTGCTCGACCTTCCCATGGGGTTCCCGAATGCATGGGTATCCAATCATGTTAATGCTGAGTTCTATAACAAATTTAAGCCTAAAGAGTGGGAAGACACGCATGTTCTTACCTTTCACAGTTCTCCTGTAAATAACATTATTACTATAGATACCCCTGTATATAAGCCCGGAGATTTGAAGGGTCTAACTCTGCGGGGAACCGGATATATAGGCAAACTGGTTGAAGCCCTTGGTGCAACGGCACGGGCGGTATCCATGCCGGAGGCCTACGACAACCTTGCCAAAGGCGTGATTGATGG
>DLUO01000044.1 GCA_003444595.1 Bacillota bacterium | reverse complement strand
AGATGTGTATAAGAGACAGGGAGTTGCTCGCGGCAGGATTTATCGATGGAGAAACTGAAGAGTTGGGCGTAAGCCGGGAAGAGATCGAAAAACTTGATATGCCGTCCCAGCTGAAGGCGCAAATTTTTGGCTCCCCTCCCTCCCGGGTCAGCATACCGCTAATGATCAAGTATGCCGAAGATTTGATTACGATCATAAATTCCGTGGGCTTCTGCATACGCCCTCCCGTGCTCAGATCCCTGGGACCAGACTTTTACGCCCGGGCTTTGAACTGCGTTACAGGAAGTAATTTTTCAGCAGATTCGCTACTGGACGCTGCCGCCAGGATCTGGGCTCTGCAGCACCGCTTTAACCAAGAAGAAGGAGAATCGCTGGAAGAATACAGCTTCCCGGAAAGATTTTACCGGGAACCCCTGCCCCGCGGCGAGGGAGAAAGCCCTCACCCCCCCTCCCCAGGGAGAATGTACAAAAGGTTATGGAAGCCTATTTCAAATCCAGGCATTTTCAATACCAGTGAGAGTGAGAGTAAGCGTGGGAGGGGCATCCTTGATAAGTAAAACCATAAATGGTATAATTTCGTCAAACATTTACATTTTGCAGAATGCTGCTAGCTACACAACAATGGAAAGAGGTGCACATAATGTTTTTTAAAGTAAGCGAGGAGCTTTTTCAAAAATTTCCCGATTTTTGTGTTGCCGTCGTCGTAGCGGAAGGTATCAGCGATCGCGGTGCAAGCGAGGAAATCGAGAAGATGCTTCTTTCTTCGGTCCAGGAAGTTCACAACCTTCTGAAGGGCAGCAATATAAAAGAACGCAAAGAAATAGCCGTATGGCGAGAGGCTTTTCAATCCCTGGGCATCAACCCCAACAAGTTCCCCTCCTCTATTGAAGCGCTGCTGAAACGGATAGCCAAAAAGCCCGAATTTCCCAGCATCAACAATGTTGTCAACCTGGTCAATGCAATCGGGATAAAAAATATGGTCCCCATGGGAGCCCACGACATTGACAAAACAAAGGGTGATATAGAGATCCGCTTCAGCCGGGAGGGGGATGTCTTTACACCTTTTGGCAGCAGCGAGCAGGAAGCGGTTCCCCCGGGAGAACCCGTCTATGCCGATGAACTGGAAGTAAGGACAAGAATATGGGTATGGAGACAGGGAGAAAAAGGCAAGATAACCCCCGAATCAACTCGGATCTTTTTCCCGATTGACGGCTTCAAAGGAGTTACTGAAGAAAACATTCTCGCAGCGCAGGATGAACTGGTAAAATATCTTCCCCGGTTCTTCAACTGCCAGGTCAGGAAGTACTGGGTCGATGCAGCTTCCCCGCAGGTAGACCTGCAGACAGACTGAATACCCGGATGTAATAAAGAAGAAAAAGGCAAAGCAGTAATGGGTACCCTTACCTTGTTAAAGGAGGTAATAGGCAAATTGCCCCCTTTTAAAAATTTTGAAGGAAGCACAAATTTTTTAAATATTGCTGTCGGAAAAAGTATTTCCCGGGAAATAATTTGACGACACGAGCGTGACAATACCTGTTACTTAATGAAGGAAAAGGTTGAAAGCTGGACTTTTCCGGCAGCCAACTGAAATGGGTTTACCGTCTGAATCTCTCCATAGTATTCATTACTGTTCAGGTCTTCTGTCCAGGTTATTTTACACCCAAGGTTTTTGCGCTACAAATAATCATGGAATGTGGTGTCAGCTTTTTCTGAGGAATTGCATGGTGGCATCTTTATAAATCACGGCCCTGGTTCCGGGTCCGTGTTCCGGCAGCAGCAGGCGGAGAACTTCTTCCCATTCCCGGCAGTGCAACTGATTCTTTTGTGGCCCCAACCGCTGGCCCGGGTACCTGCTGAGGAGAATATTTCTTTTAATGTTCTGCGGGAACAACCCTTCCCGTGACCACAGCATACCCCCAAAGTCCTCGCCAAAAGGATCAAACAGGTAATGGACAACCTGACCGGCAGGGCTGTTAACAATCGTAACCAGGTCCCCGCCGTCTTTTTTCAGAGAGTGTGCTCCCAGCGAAAGGGCAATCAGGGCTTCGGAACCTTTGGCATAGGCGTTGCTGACAACCACATCGGCATCCCTGTAAAAGTCCGTTACATATAATTTTCTGGCTGCCGCCACTCCTTTTTTGTGCGCTAAAACGGGATCGCCGGCCACAAGCTCCACAGCCTGCCTTCTGCTGTTGGGAAGCACGTCGATTTTGAAATCAAAATTGACCATGCGGACGACTTCCTCTATTTCCGCCTGAATTTTGCTGTTTTCCGGATCCCCCATGTTACCGACAAAACCCACATTTCTTTCATAAAGATCATCAATAGCCTTTTTGTGGTTTTGATAAATCGTCTCGATAGAAGCTACTCCCGGGAAAATTATTTTTCCTCCTCCTCCAAAACCATTGAAGGAATGGGGAAGAATGCTTCCAATTCCTATTTTCAGGTCACTTGCCAGAACCTCCTTGTTTATATATACGGGCGTTCCCAGCGTCGTCGTCCCCACATAGGCGCAGTTTTCATAGGGATTATGGTTAAAAACAGGGTATGTCTCTACGATTTCCCGGCCCAACTTTTTTTCAAAATCCAGCCTGTTGCCGGCGCCGTGGGCGCCGAGAGCGGCAACAAAGCTGATATTCTCTTCCCTGATCCCGGCCTTGAGCAGTTCACGGATAACCCGGGGCGCAATTTGGGCTGCGTTTGTAGGCCTGGACAGGTCGTCAAAAATAATGACGGCCCGCTGCCGGTTTCCGGCCAACTCGGACAGAGTCTTCGTTCCGATCGGCTGGGACAGCCTTTTCTCGATTTCTTCATCCGATAAAACGGGAAGGGAATCTGCCGGTATATCGGCAAAAAAGATTTCCCAGTCGGCAGGAAGCGCAATTTCCATCTCTTGCTCTTCAAACCAGGCCTCCTGCGGCAGTTTAAAATATTTAAAGGTTTTTGTTTTCATAGAAACTTAAACTCCCCTGCTGTTTGAAATATTATTATGTTTCTCTGACATATACCCTTTCATACCTTTTATCTATCATTTTGTTATACCCTCGTTAAGCAGCAAACAGTCTGTCGAAATATGTTCGCCAAAGCAAAATGCAGCATGTTTCCATTATACACATCT
>DLUO01000017.1 GCA_003444595.1 Bacillota bacterium | reverse complement strand
CTGGGGGTGGAAATACCGGCCGAGGATGTGCCCCTGGTGCAGAAAAAAATTATTGCTGCCTGTAACCGTGCCGGGAAACCTGTGATTACAGCGACACAGATGCTTGATTCCATGATACGCCATCCCAGGCCGACCAGGGCCGAAGCCAGCGATGTGGCCAATGCAATCTTTGACGGCACTGATGCCGTGATGCTTTCCGGCGAAACAGCCTCCGGTGCTTTTCCGGTAGAGGCCGTAGAAACCATGGCCAGAATCGCCGCGAGAACGGAAGAGGCGTTGGAATACAGGGAGATACTGGAAAAACTGAAGCCGGCCCTGCAAAATTCCGTAACTGATGCGATTAGCTATGCAACCTGCCGTGCCGCTCAGGATTTGGGTGTAGCGGCCATCATTTCTGCTACCCATTCGGGGCATACAGCACGGATGGTCTCCAAGTATAAGCCCAAAGCTCCGATTATTGCCGTAACTCCTTCGGCCAAGGTTGCCTCCGCCCTTACTCTTACCTGGGGGGTTTACCCCTTGCTGTGCCCGCCCACCTCCAGTACTGATGAAACATTTAATACCTCCGTAAAGGTGGCGCTGGAAGCAGGGCTGATCCAGAGCGGCGATCTCGTAATTCTGACGGCAGGAGTGCCGGTGGGTGTGCCGGGAACAACAAATTTTATGCGTATTGATACTGTTGGAGAGGTGATTATCCAGGGGCAGGGGATCGGCAAAACCGCCGTAACCGGTGTTGTTCACTTAGCGCTGACTCCGGAAGAGGCCCTGGATATGGAAGAAGGACAGATCCTGGTAAGCAACTCCACTGATAAGGACTTTGTGCCGGCAATGGAAAAAGCCGCCGCGATTATTACTGAAGCAGGAGGGCTGACTTCTCATGCAGCCATCGTGGGTTTAAGCCTCGGAAAACCTGTAATCGTAGGAGCGACGGGCGCAGTCAGGAAACTATCGACGGGCCTGCTGGTTACTGTCGACGCTGTGAGAGGTTTGATTTACCGCGGGCGTGCCAGAGTCAACTAACAGTGGGAGCATAGTATGCCGGCGGCGGAGCTTAAGGTAAGAGAGGGGATTATGCGCAATGAAACACAATGAAACTACTGTAAGGGTGCGTTATAAAGATACGGATCAGATGGGCGTGGCCTACTATGCCAACTATTTTGTCTGGTTTGAGGTGGGGCGGTGTGAATATTTAAGGGGGTTGGGGATGAGCTACAGGGATCTGGAGCAAAATGAAATATTTTTACCCGTAATCGAAGCCTTTTGCAAATACAAATCCCCAGCGCGTTATGATGACCTGCTACGGGTTGTTACAAGACTGAACTTTCTGGAAGATGTCAAGCTTGGTTTCTATTATGAAATATTTAACCTGGGGAAAAATACCCTGCTGGCAAAAGGCGAAACAATTCACGCTTTTGTGAATAGAAAAGGCAAGCCTATTGTCCTGCGCAAGCATAATCCTTTTTTCTGGAGAATAATGAAAGAAAAGGTTTTGGAATTAAAAGAAACCTAAAAAAAAGATACCTCACTCCGGAAAACCTGCGAAGGCGCCTTACGAAGGCGCCTGTCTGTCTAGGCAAAAATAGGATTATTAATTGCGACGGGCCGTCCCCTGCTGGGGATATGTTGCCGCCGGTTCCTGAACAGCCCATACTTTATACTTCCCCCAGTTTTAGCATGATCAAACCCGTAGCAAGCTTCGGATAGAAATAGGTGGATTTTTGCGGCATACGAATGCCTTTTTCGGACAGGTTGATTATTTCCTCCAGGGGAGGCTTGTTAACGAAAAAGGCGAAGCGGGCATCTTTGTTATCAACAAACTGTTTTGCTTCCCATTCGTCCCTTAAGTAGATTAAACCAGACTCTTTTTGCCTTTCTGCTTCCCCCAGGCTGAAAATATCAGAAAGAACCAGTTCCTGCAGGACTACTGTATCAAGCCAGGGGAAGGGTTTCTCTTTTTCAGCAAGCTCTTTTAAAGTAAGAAGAAACAGTTTTTGTTCCGGAGTATAAAGACCAAAAGTCATCTTTTCCTGAGTGGCTCCCGTTAAGAACTTGTCCAATATAGAGAGTAACTCATCACGGCTTTTGACCCGGGGCAACTCCTTGATAGAGAAATATCTTGTCAGTTTTTCCAGCAGCTCAGTACCCGTAATTTCGCTTTGGGTAATGAGGCGGTGGGTGGGAAAAGTCAAAAGCCCCTCATCATAAATGTTTACGAGGGCCATAAGTGCATGGCCATATCTTTCTTTACTTTGTTCCAGTTCCTTTTTTTCCAGGTAAAACTGTAAAGCTGTTTCGTAGCGGTGATGGCCGTCGGCGATAAAAATACTTTTGTCCTCAAAAAAAGTCTTAATCTTTTCTATAACAGCAAGATCGGTGATAACCCAAACCATGTGCTGTTGTCCGTCGTCAGCCGTAAAAGCGATAGCCGGCTCCTGTTTCTTTTTGATCGCTTCGGTATAGCTCTCCAATTTTTTGCTTTTATCTTTAAAGAGGCCGAAGATAGGGCTGAAATTGGCCTCGCAGTGTCTTAAGAGTTCCAACCGATCAGCCTTGGGGTTGCTCATTGTTTCTTCATGAGGAACTACCTGTCCTTCTTCAAAAGGAGATAAGGCTACGCCACAGAAAAGCCCTTTTCTGATATATTTTTTTTGACTACTTGTAAAGTGCTGTTCATATAAATAAAAAGCAGGCTTTTTCTCCTTTAGGAGAATCCCCTTGTTTAACCATTCCTTAAAAACTGTTGCCGCACGCATGTATTTATTCTCGTGGTGGTTGTCTCCGGAAAAGGATTTTGCGTATTCTAGACGTATAACATTATAAGGACTTTTTTTATAGTATTCATCTTGCATTTCATCTGTAATAACATCGTAAGGCGGCGAGATAAGCTTCGAAAAATCCAGTCCGGCCGTGTGATTAAAACGTAAGCCTCTAATCGGTAGTACATTTGTCATTTTCAAACCCCCGTCTTTTTTATGCATCATCCGTCAGCTCTTGTATTCAGATTTTATTATAACCGGCCGGAAAAAACAAGTAGCGAGTAAGGGGGAGATGAGATTCATGAGTATAAAAGATGTTAATTTGCAACCTAAAGTAGACGTTTTGCGGAAGTTTAAACCCTTTAACCTTCTGGATGACGCCTTATTATTTAAGGTTGCCGCTTCTCTGGGAGAGGAGATATATCCGGCTGGCGCCTATATCGGCAGGCAGGGAGAAACGTCCAAGCATGTCCTGTTTCTGGTTGTGGATGGAAAAGTCGAGATAACGGTAAGTGACAAGAGCGGCCATGAATTTGTAACAGGCTATCGCAGACCTTATGAGTTTATGGGTGAGGCCGTTTTTCTCTCCGGTGAAGAATACCCTGCTTCTGCCAGGGCTGTTATCGATACCCGATGTTTTCTTCTGCCCCAGGAAGTATTTGAGGAAATTACCATTGAAAACCCTGATTTCGCTGCTTTTTTTACCCGGTTATTAACTGAGCGTATTAAGATTCTGTACCAAAAATTTTTTAATGAGGACGAATATTTACCGGACCAGGACCAGGGGTTCAGAAAACGTGTCTCCGATATTATGGCCAGTAAAGTGGTTACCTGCCTGCCTGGCGATAACGTTAGGCGGATAGCGGAGATTATGGTCAGTAAAGGGGTCAGCTCCGTCGTTGTTGTGGAGCAGGATACCCCACTGGGAATTATTACGGAAAAGGATCTTGTTGCCAAGGTAGTGCTTGAAGCAGATCTGCAGAGCGGTGCCAGGCTTACTGCCGGGGAAATAATGAGTAGGGCTATAATAACTGTTAAACCTCAGGACTTTACCTACCGTGCCTTTCTGCTCATGGTAAAGCACCGTATCAAGCACGTAGTCGTAGTAGATGGAGAAGGGCGCCTGGTCGGGATTGTCTCCATGCGCGATGTCATTAAATCAAGAAGAACCGGCTCACTTGCCGTTGTGAACAGAATCGAATCCAGTAGCACAATCGAAGAGCTGTGCGGCCTCAGTCCTGAGGTTGACCAGGTCTTGCAGGCTCTTCTGGTGGAAAGGGCGACGGTAGCAGAAATAACTTCCCTCATCACCGAGTTTTACGACCGCATTACCCGTAAGATAATACATATTTCCGAACAGGCTATGATTGAAGAAGGATACGGCCCTCCGCCGGTAGGCTACTGCTGGATAACGATGGGCAGCAGCGGCAGGAAGGAGCAGTATTCCCGTACCGACCAGGATAATGGAATCATTTATGAGGATGTCCCCAAAGAGAAGGACGAAATAGTGAAAAACTATTTTCTTACGCTTGGAGAAAAGGTTGTTGCCGGGTTGGAGCAGTACGGTTTCCGGCGCTGCAAGGGAGGAGTTATGGCCAATAACGAGTTATGGTGCAGATCCTTTCGCAGCTGGCGCCAGACTATTAATGAGTGGATAAACGATCTTCAGCCCCAGAATGTCCGCTTGATGACCATCTTTCTTGATTTCAGATATCTATACGGTAAAAAAAGCCTTTACGATCTTTTACGTAACTTTGTTATTCGAAACTTTCGCAATTCTTTTGTGGTGCTGAATTTTCTGGTACAGGACAATCTAGGGAAAAAAGTACCCATTAGCCTCTTCCGTCACGTTCAAACGGAGCGGACGAAGGAGCACCGGCATGAATTAAACCTTAAAAGCTCGGCCTGTGTTCATGTCGTAGACTGCACCAGGGTTTTCGCCCTGAGAGAAGGTTTGCTTGTTACAAATACATTCGAAAGATTGGAGGAAATAGGTAAACGCGGCATCTTGAAGGAGAAGGATATCGAATATATCACCTTGGCGTATGAAACACTGATGATGCTAAGGATTAGGGAGGCCATGGCTAAAATGAGGAAAGGTCTTCAACCGGACAATTACATAAACCCCCGGTTATTGACCAACCGAGAATATTCTCTGCTCCGGGAGGCTCTTATTATGGTTAGTCGCCTGCAGGGAATTACCGAAAGCCATTTTAAAATTATTCGTTAAAGTTGCCCCCTCCATTTTAAGTAAGACTCGTGAGTCTGACTGGCGGACAAGAAATGAGAGAGTTGATTCAAGGTATAAATACCTTTTTCCTCTAGTATTTCCAAAAGCTTGATAAATAGTTGCGCCGTCATCAACGCATCACCCCGCGATGTGTGCCTACCTTTAATTTCCAGGTTAAAGCTTTTCAGCAGACTGTCAAGCGAATAGCTGTTCATATGAGGAAGAATCTTTTGAGCCACCAGGCGTGTATCAATAACCGGGTTCATAATGCGCGATGCTAAATACTGCCCCAGCTCAAGATTTAAAAAAGCCAGATCAAACGACGCACAGTGGGCAACGAGGATCCTGCTGCCGATAAAATTCAGAAATTCGGGGAGCACCTGAAAGAGGGTCGGCCTACCGGATATCATGGCATTGGTTATACCTGTAATATCAGTGGAGCGGGGAGGAATGGAGCGAAGGGGGTTGATGAGTTCATCAAAAATTGCCTCTGTCTTAATAACACCTTCCTCAACGATAACCCCCGACAGTGATATAATTCTATCTCCCCCGAAAGGTTGCAGGCCGGTCGTCTCGCTGTCAAAAACCACAAAGGAAGCATTTAAGAGACTCTGCTCCCAATTAATGGTTTCTTTGACGGTGTCCAGTTTGGCCTGTATATTTTTAATTATTTCTTTTCTCCCCAGGTCGTTTGCGGATTGATTACCCGGGTTGGAATAAAAAAACCTTCTAAAAAAATCGGCCAGCTGATAGGGAAAAGGATAATAAAGGTGCGCTTTTCGATTTAAATTAAAACAGTCGACTTCATAAAAATACCTGACAGTCATCATAAAAGTACTCTTCCCAATCGTGTTAAAAATATTATTATTCATTATATTCCCAAGACTATATTACTAGAGTCGGCAATAAAAAACAAGGGGTTTACCATCAGAAAAAGCGCCTGGACAACTCTAATTTAATATTATATTGTATAAAAAGAGAGGAGGGCAATAAAGTTGAACAATAAAATACGTTCTAA
>DLUO01000016.1 GCA_003444595.1 Bacillota bacterium | reverse complement strand
CTAAAGTAATTTTACACTAACAGGCGGCAATAACCGCCGGCAGATTCATGTATTCAATAAAATCTCTTTTATTTCCTTCCTGCTGTTTTCTCCATATCCCCAACAGCTTGAAAAACTAAAAAAAAGCTGCTCCGATCACCAATCGGGAACGGGTAAAAAAAGAAATTGGGGCAGGCGGCTTTATTTTCAGGCCAGCTTGTATTTTATCAGGATGTGCAGCAGTATCATCCCCAGCACATAACAGGCCGCTGTCTGGCCCGCTGCCACATACAGCATGGCTGGCAGCAGGCGTGTTTGATAAAGCACCGACAAGTAGCCCCCCACTACCAGGGCGTTAATCGCCACCGGCGGCAGCGGGGCAAGCCATACTTTAGGCATCTTCATTGTCAGCCAGGCTGCCAAAAGTGTAGCCAGGCTGCCCAGAACAGTATCCACGATTCCAAGCCCCCCCAGCAGGTTGGCCAACAAGCATCCGATAAAAAGCCCCGGAACAGCCTCCGGCCACACAAAGGGCAGCACCGTCAGGGCTTCCGCTATGCGTATCTGCACAGGACCATAACTGATGGGAGCAAAGGAAATCACAAGCACCACGTAGATGCCTGCAATCATTGCACCCCGTACCGACTTTCTAAGCATTCTTTTCAACTCCTTGTTTTTTTAGGCGGGTTGCCGCGACCGCCGTCCTTGCCGGACTTTCATTATATTTCAACAAGCAAAAAAGAGCTCCACGGAGAAGCCGCCTTTATCTCCTCCCCAAGCATTATAATTTATCATCAATCGATTCATGTATTCAATCTAATCTCCTTTATTTCCTTCCGCTCATCTTATGTACTGATGCAGGGGTGCCTACCGGTGCATGAACACCGTGCCCGCTGTTTTAAACTCGTAAATATTAATATTTTTTTTGTATTTGTCCCCGCTTAATTCTATGATAAATTCCCTGTCTGATACCTGAACATAATAGAAATCCTTTGCTATATGTTTTACAAGGTCGGGGTTATATTCAACTCCCAAATAAGTCTTGGCAGCTTCGGGGACTTGAAAAACAGACGCTACTATGGCCTCCGCATTTATTTTGCTGTAAAGAACGGGTCAAAGAGCACCAGCACACTGATGACAATAACAACAACAGCCACTATCAATAAAGCTTTTCCTTTCACAGGCATCTCCTTTCCGTTGCCAGGCAACAAGATTATCTCTTTTTAATGAAGTTTTGAGAACAAAAAACGCGGATGCAGCCGCGTTTAGTTTATGCTTATATCCTTACTGAAGGGCATTAGAGATTTAAGAGCAGCTTTTTTGTAAGAACCCTGCTTATGCGAGAATTCAGATATCACAGCAGCACTCATAGTGCCACAGGCATCCAGAACATCATTCAGAGTTTTCAGCTCCTCATCAGAAAAACATTTTGAATTATACTTCTTTATCGCAGATAACACGGTGCCATATTCATTGTCCCATAAAATTACATAAACGTCGCTTAGACATCCGTATAAATAATCATATCTAACCGGAACCGGTCCAAAATGGTGACAAAGATATCTTAAGCCGGTGATCGAATGACCGTGTCTTTTATAATTTAATATATCACTAAACCATAATAATTTGTTCATTTTAGTTTTGTATGTTGGACCGCATTTTTCCAGGAAATATAAAATAGAATGAATTGTTTTCTTCAAACTAAACTCCGTATAGCCATTATAAATATTAGGCTCTTGCGAGTAAAACTCCACTAATCCTTTCTCCAGAACGGCATTTTCTTCATTGGGAGCTGACTCAATAAGCTGCCGGAGGGTAAATTCAACTTTTCTTTTTGCCACTGCAGACAATACTTCTTTATTTGACTCAAAGATTTCTGCAAAAACGTAGGGGTTCATAATAGCTTTAAGTTTATCGCTGTGCTCTTTATGAGGCATTTGTCCCTTGAGATAGCGCAGAATGGTAACTTCTCCCCACCCGAGCAACAGTGACAAAGGCTTTGCTCCTATATCATACTTTTTTAGTATGTTCTGAATATCGGAAACACAAATCAAAGCGTTTTCTTCTCTGTATTTTTGATTAATCAGTTTAAGGTTCTCATCGCTTATTTTCGCTATATATACTTCTTCGCCACAGTTCTTGCAATACGCATTAGTAACCAGTGTACTGACTTTTATACCTCTGATTTCATTTCCTTGAATTTCCTTTTTTAAAAATACGGAGACATCATCATCACAATTACAACAATAACCAACTTGCGGAGCTTGATCTTGAACATCCATCTATTTACCTCCTCCACAGTATGGGTAATTTATTTCATACTCCTTTTCATGAAAAGAAATACATATCACTTTTTACGCAATCTTAACTTAATATACAGCTCATAACCGTGGTAGTCATACCCAAACACCCATGTCTTCTCCCCTTTATAAATTGTACATTCCTGGGTTTCTGAATAATTATCTATTTCCAACTTTAAGATAATATCCGCAACATCATTATGACAGAGCCCTAGCTCAAGCATGCAGTTTTCATTCTTTCTATCATTTCTGTTCCATATATGTAGATTATTAACTTTATCCAGAAGCAACCTGGCTTTTACAGCAGATAAAAATTGAAATACCTCTTCTTTTGAACAGACTGCCACTTAATCACCCCGGTTTTTTTATAACCGAATTTTACCGTTGGCAGCCAGTTTTTGCAAGATAGGGGTATCACTTGATACTATTATTTATATTCATTATATTATTAATTATACCTCCTTGCTATAAATATTTTTTATAATAATTAAATATAATTTTAAAGATGTACTTGATTTTTTGCTCACAACCTGTCCGGTCAATTTAGACTATTCCGTCTCGAAGCCCGGTGTATATGTACGGGTGCTATATAGAAATAAAAAACCATGGAAGCGATTGACTTCCATGGCATCTACCTTCTTTTTGGTGGAGATGAGGGGAATCGAACCCCTGGCCTCCTGAATGCCATTCAGGCGCTCTCCCATCTGAGCTATGTCCCCACGTATGTTTTATTGTAATATCAGTGAGCACATTCGATATTTTACTACTTTCTCTGCTCCAGGTCAAGGGCTAGTTCACGTTCTTTTTCTTTTTCTTAAGGAGAATTTTCCCCGGCTAACAGATAAACATGTCCTAAACCAACAGGGCACAGTTTTTATGAAACATATAGTCGCCCGGTCAGGTGGTTAAATATTCCCGCCCCTTCACTCCTTAATTAAGATAAAAGTTCCGTATCCAAGATGTCTTTTATTTCTCATCATCAGCCTCTTATATTTAAAAAGCACACTTAAAGAGGCCGGGTCTAAATAAACCTGTTCCCCTGGCCTAAACCAGCAGGGATCCGGATTAAGGAGTTCTTTTAAAACCTCCAGCGGCCCGGGTAACTTTTTCTGCCAGGTCTTGATAAAAGTGAAGCCAGTGGTTTGAAAATAATTCAGCCATTCCTGGTAGGTCGGTATTTGTTTGAGCCCGCAGAGGGCCTTGAGTTTTTCCCTCTCATTCGCCGGCAGGGACCCACTGGCAAACATTTCGACGCACACCAGGTAACCCTTTTTTTTCAGCACCCTGAAGCACTCTTGAAGCGCCGGCCGCACCGGTAAAAAAATCAGTACCGACTCGACAATAACAAGGTCGGCGATGTTATCTTTAAAAGGCAGGTCGAGTATATCGCCCAGAACATAATGGACTTCCACCCCCTCTTGAAGTGCCCTTGACTTCGCTTTGGACAGCATAGCCTCAGAATTGTCCAGGGCAAAAACGTGGGCTCCATAAGTCTTTGCCAGGTGGCAGGCGGTTCGTCCTGTACCGCATCCCAGGTCAAGAATGATTTCGTCCGGGGCAATGGTGAAATTTCGTAAAATACCCAGGGTCCCTGTAAACCCCCCCGGGTGGAGGCTGCCGCTGCCAAGTGCGGTAATAGCCTTTAAATACGAGTTCATGGGCAATCCCTTCTCATCCTATTGATTTTACATCCTATGTTGCTCCCCAGCATTGAGTTACAGTCTATACTTGATTTCCGTTTAACAAAAAAAGGCTCCAACCATGTTTCCTGTGAGCCTGAAGTTCCTCAACACAAAAAGCCGGGCGCCACCGTTTTGCAACAGCTCGCCCGCTTCTAAACAGGCAGGTGAAAATATAAATCAATCCACCAAGCCAAAGTATGGTTATTTTGAAAAATATAGTTTAAATATTTAACTGATCCAGCGGCCTGCTACGAACAACGAACAGACAACCGAAAAAACAATGATGGAGAGGATAGAGTAAGTAGTAACAAGGTTGTTTTTGTGCAACAGCCGGGCGAGGGTGATGTAACCGGGAAACAGAACGATGATATACCTGGGCATGCCCAGGGGGAGATTGCCCACCACTGAGGAAAAGGGTATTAAGAAGCCCAGCACCAGGAAGATCAGTAGGGAGCGGTCCTCAATATACTTAAAGCTGCGTACTACAAGGTAGAGAAACAGGAAGGCCATCCCCGACTCAAAAAGGGCATAGAAATTATTCTGGTAGAAAAAGACAGACAGGTTTAGGAGCTGGCCTGCGCCCGGGTATTGGAAATGGCGATAACCCCAGTATTCGGTGTTTAATGAGTGAGCGAAAGCGAGGGGATCGCCGGTATATTTCCATAAAACGAGCATAAACAATCCCAAAGATGCCGGGATTAAGAAAAGAGGCAGAGACTTTCGGACAGAAATCCTGAAGCCGTTTTCCCTGTACTGCATATACAGGAAGGCTAAAAACAAGACAACACCGATATTCCTGGTCAGGGCTGCACAGGCACCCAATAATGATGCCGCCAACCATTTTCCTTTTCTGGCATAGTAGAAAGCTCCCAAAGAAAAGGCTAAAAAGGGCGCTTCCGAGTAAATTGATGAAAAAAAGATGGCCGTAGGGAAAAAGAGCATTATGAAAACTGTGGTGAAAGCAATGTCCTCACCGTAATCTTCTTTAACCAGGTGATAAAGAAGGAAACATGCCAAAAAAAGGGCCGTGTTGGATACTAAAAAGCCGGCCTCCACGCCGTTGCCGGTAATAAAAGTCACAAGCCTGATAAGCAGGGGAAACATGGGAAAAAAGGGAGCGCTGTTAAAGTCGTAACCCTGCCCGGCAATTCTTAAAAACCAGCCGGCATCCCAGTGAATTAAAGAATCCATCACCACGTTGGGATGCAGGTTTTCGAACTTGGGGGAAGGCAGAATGGGATAAATGATATCTCTGGTCAGCCAGATAATAAATATAATATACAGCTTGTTTAGAATAAATAAGTAACCTGTACGAATTATGCTGTCCTTGATATCCTCTTACCCCCCGGTTGTTTTTGCTACAACCTTGCCTTTACGGAATACCCAGACCTTGCTGAGTGTAAAATTAAAGGCAAAGGTGATTGAAGTTGCCAGGAATAAAGCCGCCAAATGAGGCAAATTCAGATTTAGCAGAACATAAATAGAGGCACTGTTGATACCCAGGCCCAAGGTGTTTACCAGTGTGAACTTCAGGAAGCGGCTGCCCTCATTTTCACTGGGAGTCTTAAAGGTCCAACACCGGTTTAATAAAAAGCTGTTTACAACTCCGCAGAGGTAGCTAAAGCCCTTGGCAAATGAGTAAAAAAGAATACTTTCACCTGGAAACAACCTGAGAATTACAAAGTAAACAGCCCAATCAATAAAGGTATTAATACAACCTACAATGGCAAATTTAAACAGTTGGAGAATATTTTCAGTCAATACGCAAACCTCTCATTTAAAGAGTTTAACAAGCCAGGAAGCAACAAAATGGGGAGAATAAGGCATTATCCTGGCCTTTTTTAGCATCTTTTAAAGCAACCGGCCATATTCTCAGGACCTTGGCGAAAAACTGCTTCTCAGTTTAAACAGTTCTTTAAAAGCCTTAAATATAACCGACAGCTTGGCCCCTGTCTGCTCACCAGCCACCCGTGGATAATGATTAACCCCGACCTCGGTTATAGTATAACCCTTTGCCCTTGCTTTAGCGAAGATCTCTGTATCAATCAGGGCGCCCTGGGAAGTCAGGGTTATTTCGTCAAAGATCTTGCGCTTATATAGCTTAAAGGCCGAATCAACATCTGAAACATTAATTTTAAACAGGGCGTTTACCAGAAGCCCCCACATAAAGGCGTTAATTTTACGAATCAGTGAATCCTGCCTGCGGATGCGGTAACCGGATACAATATCATACTTATCAATTAAGGGAAGCAGTTTGGTGATTTCTTCGATTTTAAATTGCCCGTCGCCGTCAGTATAAAAAACCAGCTCTTTTGTTGCATTTTCAAATCCTGTCCGAAGCGCCGCACCGTATCCCTTGTTATGCTCATGATGGATTACCCGGACAAACGGATTTTCTTTTGCCAGCCGGTCTGCAATCGCACCTGTATTATCCCTACTCCCATCATTTACGATGATGATTTCATAATCGTCAAAGAGCCGCCCTGCTACATCCAGGGCCTCCCTGGTAACCCTTTCAATATTATGCTCTTCGTTGTAGCACGGAAAAAAAATTGTAATAGAATATTTTTTCTTCATATCCTCCACCTATTTTATATAAATAATTCCGTACCACATATTGCCTTCGACATACTTGTCCTACTTCCTCCTTTGAGTTGCCATTGATTACACTTTGCTATAAGTTTTAATTATTAGAATATTTTTTATACTAGCTTGACTTGGTTTTGCAATATTTTTGCAATAGAATTATTGTAACAAGCAAGTTAGGAGGGATTAAATGGGCACTGTAGAAGCTGTCTCTTATACACATCT
>DLUO01000015.1 GCA_003444595.1 Bacillota bacterium | reverse complement strand
ATGGAATCAGAGATAATATACACAATAGGTTTATCTTTAGCAGACAACTCCCCGCCATATACCTCCTTTTGAGGTAACAAATAACTTTTTTATTTTTATTCCACCACTAATCTGAAAATCCTCTATTTTACACCGGAATTGCTCTAAGAAGCAGAAAAAATTATTTTGGAAAAATCGGCGAAACCCAAATAAGCTCCTTTAATTTCCTGCAGGAGAGACAACCGGTTTAAGCGCAATGCCTCCTCCTCTGCCATTACCAGCACCTCATCGAAAAAAGCATCCAGCGGTGATTTTAGCTCCGCCAGCACGGCCAGCGCTTCCTCCAGATCCTCTCCTGCCAGTGCCGCCTCAAGCTCTGCCACAGCCCCTTGAAAACGGGAAAAGAGCTTTCTCTCAGCCTCTTCACGAAAGAGCTCCTCCTGCACATTTACCCCGGTTTGTGCCCGGCGGGCCAGATTGGCAACCCTGTTATAAGCAGCGGCCGCCATGGACAAGCGTTCGCTGTTGCGGTTTTCTTGCAAAAATTTTACCCGCTTCCAGAGGGAGGCCACTTCATCGAGAGAGGAACTAAGGACCGCATCAGTAAGGTCATAGTCCACCCCTCTCTCCTGAAATAAAATGCGCAGCCTCTGCCAAGCAAAAGTGCAGAGTTCCGCTGCTGTCTCTGCCAGCGGCAGGTCACGCAGGCTCTCGCGCTCCCGGTATAAATCAAGGGCTTTCTCCATCAACCTGCGGAAGGAGAGAGGAAAATTATGCTCCAGAAGGATTTGCAGCAAACCAAGACAGCTTCTCCGCAGGGCGTAAGGATCCTGGGAGCCGGTGGGTCGAAGGCCGACGGCAAAACAACCGGCCAGATGATCGGCCCTGTCGGCAAGGGCGACAATCGCTCCCGGCTTTGTCTGCGGAAGACGGTCTCCCGCAAACCGCGGCAGGTAATGCTCGAAGACAGCCGCGGCAGTCTCTTTTTCTTCGGCGGATTGAAGAGCGTATTCTTTGCCCATCACCCCCTGAAGCTCCGGAAACTCCCCAACCATGTTTGTCGCCAGATCAGCTTTGCAGAGATAAGCGGCTCTTAAAGCAATCTCTTTCTCCGCTTCATCTGCGCCAAGCAGCTCTGCCAAAAACTCACTTAACCTGACAAGGCGCAGTGTCTTCTCGTAGACAGTACCCAGTTCCTCTTGAAAGACGATCGTTTTAAGCTTTTCTACTTTGTCCTCCAGGGGAGTCTTTAGATCCTCCCGGTAAAAAAACTCGGCATCGGCCAGACGTGCTCTCAGCACCTTTTCGTTGCCGCTGCGTACGTTGTCCAGGGGCGCGGCACCGTTATTGGATACGGTAATAAAAAGAGGGCAAAGCCGGCCTTCCAAGTTTTCCAGGGGGAAATAGCGCTGGTGGCTCTGCATGGTGGTTACCAGCACTTCCCTGGGCAACTGCAGATAGCTCTCGGGAAAGGAGCAGAGCATGGCCTCCGGAGCTTCCACAAGGTAAACGACCTCTTCCAGCAAAGCGGGATCAATACAGGCCTGCAACCCATGCCCCGCAGCTGCGGCCTGGATTTTTTCCCTGATCAATTGCCTACGCTTCTCCTGATCCAGGACGACACCGGCCTTCTCCAGGCTGTCGAAGTAGTGGGCAGGATCACGGACAGCAATGGGGCCGGAGACGGAGGCCTGGAACCTGTGCCCCTTGGTCTCGCAGCCGGCGGTCAGACCGGCATATTGAAAAGGAACAATCTCGTTGCCGTACAGGCAAAGAAGCCAGCGTATGGGCCGGGGAAACCTTACCCTGCTTTCCTCCCAAAACATATTTTTAGGAAAAGTAAGGCTTTTTATAAGTCCGGGCAGCAGTTTTAACAAAATCTCGCTTGTTTTTTCTCCGGAAATTTTCTGAACCGCGGCAAGGTACTCCTTCCGGCCGGCCTTCTCCAGAGTCAACTCTTCCACCCTGACCCCGATCTTGGCGGCAAAGCCCAGGGCGGCTTTTGTAGGCTTTCCCTCGCTGTCAAAGGCCGCCTCCCGGGAAGGGCCTTTGATCTTCGCTTCCCGGTCCGGTTGTTTTTCGGCCAGTTTTTTTACCAGCACGACCAGGCGGCGAGGGGTAGCAAAGACAAACACATCTTCCAGATCAAGGTAATGTTCCGCTAAAAGCTTCTCTGTTTTTTCCTTGAGTTGTCTCAGCGCCTCCGGCATAAAACGGGCCGGGATCTCCTCACAACCTATTTCCAACAGTAAATCTCGGACAGCCATTTGCTCACCACCGATTTCTATTTTTTTACTTTTGCCCTTTCATTAAAGGAAAGCCGGTTTCTTCCCGCTGCTCCAGATAGCGCCTGCCGGACCGGCGGGCAAGCTCACGGATACGGGCAATGTATCCGGTGCGTTCCGTAACGCTGATGGCGCCCCGGGCCTCCAGAATATTGAAAACATGAGAGCATTTCAGTACATAGTCATAAGCGGGCAGGACCAGACCTTTTTCCAGGAGCCGCCCGGCTTCTTTCTCATACAAGGAAAACAGCTCCAGGATCAAAGCCGTATCCGCCTCTTCAAAACTGTAGCGGGAATGCTCCTGCTCCGCTTTCTGAAAAACATCACCGTACGTGACCTCCGCTGTCCACCGCAGGTCAAACACATTGTCACAGTTTTGTATAAACATGGCAATGCGCTCCAGGCCGTAAGTAAGCTCCACGGGGACAGCATCCAAATCAATCCCCCCGACCTGCTGAAAGTACGTAAACTGGGTAATTTCCATACCATCCAGCCAGACCTCCCATCCCAGGCCCCAGGCACCTAACGTAGGCGATTCCCAGTCGTCCTCCACAAAACGTATATCGTGTGCCTGCGGGTTTATACCCAGGTAGGAGAGGCTCTCCAGGTAGAGATCTTGTACATCCGACGGCGCCGGCTTAAGTATAACCTGGTACTGATGATGCTGGTAAAGGCGGTTGGGGTTTTCCCCGTAGCGCCCGTCTCCCGGACGGCGTGACGGCTCGACATAGGCCACCTTCCAGGGCTCCGGCCCCAGCGAACGTAAAAAGGTAGCCGGATTCATAGTTCCCGCACCTTTCTCCACATCATAAGGCTGCCAGATCAGGCACCCGTTCCGGGCCCAATAATCCTGCAGCCTGATGATCAGCTCTTGAAAAGTTAACACTCCCGTTCCCTCCTCTATTTGTTATTTGTCAATCTACCTATTTTAATATTAAATAAAAAAGCCCCAGACACGCTAGGGACGGGCTTTGCTTCCCGCGGTTCCACCCTATTTCCCACAAAGGGCTCTTTGTTGGGGCACAGCTTTGGAAAGGCCTTTCGCCGGGCTTTCCCGGCCGGGCTTCCACCGGCCCCGGCTCTCTATAACGGGTTCCTGCCCGGTTACTTTTTTCCAGCAACGCATGATAAATCCTCTGCAATTAAAAATTTAGCAAAAAATTAAAAAGGTGTCAAGAAAAAAGAGAAAACGGTTCTTTAATGAAATTCAATCTCCAGGGAGCAACGTGTCAGCAACAACGCCAGCATACTCCAGGAGGCCAGGCGAGGAAAGGCCACTGTGCCGATAACGCCGAGAGCCAGGGGAACACGGAACAGCGTACCGCCCGGCCGGTTGACCTTAATCTTCATCTCGCCGCTTTTTTTCAGGATTCTCCTCCACAGCTTATCTTCATGGTCGCCGGCCGTTAAAGAGATTTTACCCTCTTCCTCCAGCAACGCCAAGGCTTTAAGAAGATCACCCTCCGTTTTTTCCAGGAGTTCCAGGGCATCTTTATAACCCAGGCCTGCTTTTTCTTTTAAGATCTCTACCTGCTCAAGGGTAATTTGCATATGAACCGATCCTTTCAACTAGACTATTTTTATTCTGATGCATTGTCTGTTTTTTTATCCTTTTCCCCTGTGTTAAGTTTTTCCAAAAAAGAGAGGCCTTTGAAGGGGCCCGTACCCGTCCACTGCATTAAAAAATGACGCGTAAAATGCCCCAGTTCTTTTTTTTGGGCTTCCGTAGCCCGTAAATTAAGAATTTTGGCGGTGGACGATAAATTTAAAAGCCTGGCAGCCAGGGCATGGGTGCCGTTGGAAATTAAAAAAACAGCCCCTTCCTGGGGACGGCATCTCTCACAGAAAACTCCTCCGGAGCCGGCGCTCCAAAAAAACGGCCCTCTGGAATCACCGCAGTAAAGGCAATCTTTAAAGTGCGGGCGGTAACCGAGCATGGAGAGCAGCCTTAACTCGTAATACCGGGCTAAAATTTCCCTGTCGGCGCCGTTGCCGTCAAGTCCCCGCCAGCAGTCCAACAGGAGATTGAATACAGAGGCGTGGGGTTCGCCTTCTTCTACCAGTTTATCCAGGAGTTCACAGAAATACATACCGTACGTATAATCCTCTATATTTAAGCTGATGTTGCGAAAGGTGTGCTCGATCTCCAGCTGCGTCACCGTATAAAGGGATTTTCCCGCATGTAATAAAAAGGAGGCGCAGGTAAAGTAATCCACTCCTGCGGCCAGCTTGCTTTTGATCTTGCGTGCTCCGGGAGCGACGGCGCTCAGCTTGCCTTTTTCCCAGCTAAAGAGTCTCAGCAGCCTGTCTCTCTCCCCCAGAGGCCGGGAACCCAAAACAAGAGCCCTGGTCTTTAGCAGCTTCATGCTGCCTCACCTCACTGGTCGTAGCCAAACCGGCGAAGATTGTTTTCTTTGCGGCGCCAGTCTTTTTTAACCTTCACCCATAAGTCCAGGAACACCGGGTTTCCCAGGAGCTTCTCCAGCTCCAGACGCGCTTCTGTTCCGATTTGTTTTAAGGCGGCGCCGTTTTTTCCGATAATTATACCTTTCTGGGATTCTTTTTCCACGTATATTACCGCTCTGATATCCAGTAAATCCCTGTCCTCGCGCAAAACCATGCTTTCCACTTCTACCGCTGTAGAATGGGGGATTTCTTCCCTGGTCTGTAAAAAGATCTTTTCCCGGATCAGCTCTGCCACCAGGAACTCTACCGGGCGATCCACCGACATTTCCGGGGGATAGTAAAGGGGGCCGGGTGGTAAAAGCCCGATAATTGCCTGCATAAGCGGGGTTAAATTTGTCCCCTGCAGAGCGGAAACAAGAAAATAGTTCTGGAACTCTCCTTGCTGCAGGTACAGGGGGAGCCACTCCTCCTCAAATTGTGCCGGGGCCAGGTCTGTTTTGTTCACAACCAGAAAAACGGGGGTCTCGATCTTGCGCAGCAAAGCGGCAATATAGCTGTCTCCCGGGCCGGGCGGAGATGTGGCTTCCACCATGAAGAGGACCAACTCCACCCCTTTTAAAGCTTCCAGGGCGGCCCTGACCATATAATCCCCCAGCTTGTGCCTGGGTTTATGAATCCCCGGCGTATCCAAAAAAATAATCTGGGCCTGTTCCGTTGTAAAGATGGCCTGAATACGGTTTCTCGTCGTCTGGGGCTTGTCGGAGACAATGAGCAGCTTGCGGCCCAGCAGGGAATTAATCAGGGTGGATTTTCCCACGTTGGGACGACCGACAATAGAAACAAATCCTGATACGAACATAGCTAACCTCTTTATTGCGCCCTTCGCCAAATCATTTCCCGAAAGGATAGGGTAAAAGCTCATCCAGGTTAAAGGAGCGGATCTCTTCTTTTTTTCCGGCAACTACAACCCTTAACAGGCCAAACTCCCGGAGAACCTGCAGGCAGGCGCCGCAAGGCAAAGGCTCCTTATCACCTTCGGCAGCCACGGCAATTACGGAAAAAGAGCGGTAACCGGCGGCAACGGCTGCCGACAGTGCTGCTCTTTCGGCACAGATAGTCAACCCGTAAGAAGCGTTTTCCACGTTTACTCCCCGAAATACCCGCCCGTCAGCCGTGAGAATTGCCGCTCCCACCCTGTAACCGGAGTATGGGGCGTAAGCATTGGCAAGCACTTCCCGGGCCAGGCTGATAAGTTTGCCGTCGTCCACGGAAATCCCCTGCTTTCAGTTCCTGTAATAAGGAAGAACCACATTGTCTACCTTTTCAATCTCGACACGGAAATTACGGTGGAATTCCAGCGAAAACTTGATAATATCCAGCCCGCTGGCCAGGACATCGGGGTCTCCCACCGCTTCGATCACTACTGGATCGGCGGGGATCTCTTTCTGGTTAACCCTGATAACAGGTCCCACACAGCGAATAGGAGAGGTGGCTATGAGGCGCTGCCCGCCGACGGCGACCCCTTTTGCCCCCGCGGCAAAGAGCTCGTTAACCACATCCCGGACATCGGAATCATGGATTATATCACTGGCCGTGTAACCATCCGGAGCATCGTAAAGCCTGATCACCAGCCCCGGACCGGCCATCTCTGCGAGACCGGCGGCAACCCGTATTTCATGCATGCTGACTCTTAAGGAGTCGAGTTCCTCACTAAGCGCCTGGATGTAATCCAGCGGGTTATAGGGGACAAGCATCCGGCTGCGGCTCTCCTCCACCTCGATACGGAAAACCCGTTCCTGGGCCATACCGCCCTCCATGAAAAGATCGAGTATTTCCTGCAATGTATCTTCGTGGAGAACCGGGGGATCGGCGATTACCCCGTCAGCATGGGTAATTCTCAGGGTAAACTGTATTTTCTCCGTTTCTTTCTGCAGGTTTTTATCCTGGTTAATTACGAGCAGGATTTTTTCCCTTAAAAGAGCGTCCCACTCCCTCAGGATCGTTTCCTGGACCTGGCGTCCGTGGGTAAATATCAAGCGGGCCATTTCATCGCTGTCCTGGGCCATGTCTATTTCATAGCTAAAGCTGGCCAGCGCCTCCTTTACGGAGGCGCGGTCTTTAACCCCCAACTCCTGTGAAAGACGCCTGTTGTATTCCAGCAAATCCTGGGGCCTAACCTCTGTCTCTTATACACATCT
>DLUO01000032.1:13281-15468 GCA_003444595.1 Bacillota bacterium | reverse complement strand
ATTTTTACCAGGTTCTATGGCGAGCAGGGTTTTTCCCTGGAAGATTTGGAGAAGGAATACCTTCCTGCGGCAAGAAAGCTGCTCCCATATATAACCGATACCACCCTTTTGCTGGCTGAAGAGATAGAGAGAGGCTCCAGGATATTATTTGAAGGGGCACAGGGTACAATGCTGGATATTGACTTCGGCACTTACCCCTATGTAACCTCTTCCAATCCCATTTCCGGAGGAGTCTGTATAGGTGCCGGAGTTGCACCGTACCAGGCCGGTACTATTTTAGGTATTACCAAGGCCTATACTACCAGGGTGGGCGAGGGGCCTTTTCCCACAGAACTAAAAGACCAGATTGGGGATATGCTGCGTGAAAGAGGTAGGGAATATGGGACTACGACCGGCCGTCCAAGGCGTATAGGATGGCTGGACGGTGTGGCTTTAAGACATGCCTGCCGCATTAACGGGTTTCATTATCTGGCTATAACGCTGTTTGATGTCCTTACCGGACTGAAAACGATAAAAATAGCCACCGCTTATCGCTACGGAGACAGGATCTTGGAACATTTTCCGGCAAGTTTGCATATACTGGAGAAATGCAACCCGGTATATATGGAGCTAGACGGCTGGGAGGAGGATATAAGCGAAGTAAAGGAACTGCACGCCTTACCGCTTCAGGCACGCAATTATATTAAAACTCTTGAGGAGTTTTTAAAAGTAAAGGTCGCTCTCGTTTCGGTAGGTCCACGGCGCGATCAAACGATAGTCCTTACCAAGAATTTCCAATAAAAATTTTTTTGATTTTTTAAGACAACTTGGCAGGAATTTCCCTCCTGAACTCGAAATTATATTACATTTATTAAGGCTTTTTAACAAATTTAACAATTTATCAATATGTGGGCCATGGTAAATTTAAATTCTTGTAGTGCAGTTCAAGGAGGGTGCTTATGCGATTGCCGTTAGTTAGAGAAAGGCAGCGCCCGGTTCGTTCAGGGGCTGTTTGGTATGCATATTTATTATTCGTTATTTTCAGTGTGGTGCCTCTCTGGGGCGGTTTAAACTATTATATCCAGCGTTCAGGCAGTTTTTACGCCGTTTATATTAACGGATACGAGGCAGGGTTGCTTTCCGAAAAAGAAACGCTCGACGAGATGTTAAAACGCCTGCAAGATGAAACTTCAGCCTTTTACGGTATGCCGGTGGTAGCGGTAGAGAATGTGGAGATTGAAGAGGTTTTTCGACCGCATGAAGAGGAGGATGCGGAAAAAGTGTTCTCCCACCTGCGGCAGATGCTCAGTTACAAAGTCGAAGCCAGGATGGTTACCGTGGACGGAAAGGACATCCTCCCTCTTGCCACTGAAGAAGAGGTTGAGAAGGTAATTGAGCTGGTGGCCGGTGCTTATCTTCCCCAGAAGGCGAACGTTTCGCTGGAAGAGGTGCAGATAGGAGAAACCATTTCTTCAAGGCCTTATTATGTTTATCCGGAAAAATTGTGTGATGTGGAAACATTGGCTTCAATCCTGCTGCGAGGCACCGACAGAAAAGAAACTTATCTGGTTTCAAGGGGAGATTCGCTCTGGAAAATTGCTAACGAACATAATCTTACAGTAGAAGAGATTAAGGAAGCCAATCCCCACATTGAGGGGGATAAGCTCGGGATAGGAGAAGAAATTAATCTTATCGTGCCCGAACCGCTGGTTAATGTTACTACTGTCGAGCGTATGGCTGTAGAAGAAAGTATCCCCTTTGAGACAAGATATGTATACGATGACAATATGTGGCAGGTTCAAACAAAAGTAATCGAACAGGGAGCCCTGGGACGAAAAGAGGTCGTTTACCAGATTACCAGGGACAATGGTGTGGAAATAGCCAGGAAAAAAATCGGGGAAAAAATCCTGAAAGAACCTAAAGAACAGGTTATCGCCCGGGGGACAGCGAATATACCCTCCAGGGGAACAGGCGCGTTCTTATGGCCGGTGGACGGGGGCGGCCGGATTACTTCCGTCTACGGGTGGCGCAGAGGAGGGTTTCATGCAGGTATCGATATAGGCGCTCCAAAAGGAACCCCTATACTTGCATCAGATAGCGGTATCGTTGTTTATGAGGGGTGGGATGGAGGCTATGGTCTTAGCGTAGTGATTTTCCATGGTCACTATTATACGCGTTACGCTCATAACTC
The DNA here is from genome assembly GCA_003444595.1 of Bacillota bacterium. Lineage (GTDB taxonomy): Bacteria > Bacillota > Dethiobacteria > DTU022 > UBA8154 > UBA9862. The sequence goes on along the minus strand of DLUO01000032.1, from coordinate 13,298 downwards.
CCAGAATTTAGTTACAA
>DLUO01000032.1:0-13036 GCA_003444595.1 Bacillota bacterium | reverse complement strand
GACAAGGGCAAAATCATTAAAATACATTTAATAACGTTAAAAGAGAGTTATGAGCCAGAATCCTACGAATGAATTCATGGGAGTATGTCAATGTTAAGGGAGACATAGTTTAATGTAATGTATGTCTCCTTTTTCATTGAAGAGATTTTTATAAATCGATTTATTGAGGGGTGTTTGTAATCGGAACATAAAGTTCCCGTAATATTGCTGTAATATTTGCCCGCTAGAATTAGATTTGAGTTGACCCCCTCTTAATATATATATATTTTGACAAACGTGACCTGTTTGGTCACGTTTTTTTCGCTTGTCTTCCTCCCTGTACACTGTAGCGGCACTTAACAATGAAAATAATGGTTTTAGCAGGAGTTTTTCTCAGGTAAACGAAATTAATATGGGAATAGGGTAAATTTAGCTTGCTTCAGCCATCGTTTCGCCGTGACCTTTTAACTTTGCTCCACACAAGTAGCTCTCGCCACAGCAAAGCGCTATTCCCAAAAAACAACCGAAGGGATTTAAGAAGGAAAGATTTAGGATAATTTGCGAAGTCGCAGGGGGTTAGGGATGAAAGGAAAAGTTTTGGTCATTGACGACGAAAAGCCCATCGCCGAAATACTAAAATATAACCTTGAAAATGAAGGCTTTTCTGTCCTGGTAGCTTATGACGGTGAAGAGGCTTTGCGGTTGGCGTTTCTGGAAAAGCCCGATATTATTTTGCTTGATATTATGCTTCCCCGTATAGATGGATTTAGTGTCTGCAAACAAATCCGTCAAAAGCTCGATGTGCCCATTATCATGCTGACGGCCAGGGAATCGGAAATCGATAAGATAATGGGCTTGGAGTTGGGTGCCGATGACTATGTCACCAAGCCTTTCAGTATCAGAGAGCTTATAGCCAGGATTAAGGCCACTTTACGCCGTGTTAAAATGCAAAAGAAGACCCCTGAAATAATCATATGCGGGGAGTTGTCGCTGGACCTGGGCAAAATGGAACTGAAAAAAGGTCAAAGACATATCGAGTTGACATACAGGGAGTTTAACCTGATGGCTTTTTTAATGAAAAATGCCGGGTATGTTTTTAGCCGGGAAAAGTTGCTGGAAGAAGTATGGGGTTATGATTATATTGGAGATGTACGTACTGTAGATGTGGCAGTGCGGCGGTTGAGAGAAAAAATAGAGGACGACCCGGGAAATCCGTACTACTTGTGTACCAAACGGGGTGCGGGTTATTACCTGAGGAGGCCGTGATTATGCGCGCTGGTATGCAGGGAAAAATCGTCCTCTTATATTCACTGCTGATCTTGTTTGCCATGCAATTAAGCGGAGTATACCTTGTCAGGTCCCTGGAAAATTATTATCTCCGCAATTACGCGGCCGGCCAACTGGCGCAGGGCGAGCTTTTGGGCAATTTTATACGGCGTTATCTGCTGGAGGAAGAACAGCAGGATGAGTTTATATCTTCTCTGATTGCTGAATTTAGCGCCGGGATGCCCGGGACGGAGACGATGGTGCTGGATCGCTATGGCCGTCTGCTGGGCGGCCCTGATCAGAGGTCCATATCGTTCCTGGGAGGACGTGTTATTCAGGATGATATCCTTTTAGCTCTTGCCGGCAACAGGGTTGAAGATATTAGGGTTGATCCGGATACGGGAGTGCGCCACTATTTTCTGGCCCTCCCTGTTAAAAGCATGTCCTCCGCAGTGGTTGGCGTAGTCTATATGAAAGGTTCCCTGGAGCATATTTATCTTATGTTAAGGGAAATCAAGCTGATCTTGATTACCGGGTGGGGGGTAGTCCTTGCTATTGCCATTATAATCGGCTTTCTTTTAACCAGAACAATAACAATCCCTATCAGGGAAGTTACTTCCAGAGCAGCAGCCATGGCGGGCGGCGACTTTTCTCAGAGGATAGAAGTTCGTTCCGGAGATGAAATTGGTGAACTGGGGCAAATGTTTAACTTTTTAACAGATCGCTTGAGCGATACCTTAAAGGAAATATCCTCGGAAAAAAATAAAATCGAAGCGATTTTAAATTATATGAGTGATGGGGTAGTGGCTTTTAACAGAGAAGGCAGGGCAATACATCTTAATCCCGCAGCTCGTGCAATTTTAGAATTTACAGGAAGCCGTGCCGAGCTGGGACTGCCTGCAGAGGTCCTTTTTGAAAAAATATTTCTACCTGAGGAAATAAGCGAGCTTTTTCAGGAAGGAGATCCCCGGACCAAAGAAATTAACGTCGGGAAAGCTCAGGAAAAAATTTTCCAGGTGCATTTTGCTCCTTTTAAAGAGAATGGGACGCTGCAAGGGATACTTGTTGTTTTTCATGATGTTACCAAGGAAAGAGCCTTTTCTCTGATGCAGCAGGAGTTCGTTGCCAATGTTTCCCATGAACTCCGGACGCCGCTAACCACAATTAAAAACTATATCGAAACTCTTTTAAACGGTGCTCAGGAGGATTCGGCCATTAGAGTACGTTTCCTGCAGGTTGTAGAAAAAGAAACTGAGCGCATGGTTAAACTGGTAAAAGACCTTCTGGTCCTTTCGCAGATTGATTATCAAGAAACAGAGTGGGTAAAGGAAGAGGCCGATATGGCTTTCCTTATTTACGAGATCCTGGATCAGGTAGATCTGGAGTGCCAGGCTAAAGATATTGTCTTGCATGCTCTGCTGCCTTCTGATCGTTTGCCTGTTTTGCTGGACAAAGATAAAATACGCCAGGTTATGCTGAATTTGCTGGATAATGCCCTCAAGTTTACCCCTTCCGGCGGTGAAATAGAGGTCAGCGCCTGTAAAAATGACGGCAGTGTTTGTGTTTCGGTCAGAGACACGGGGATAGGCATCCCCTCTGAAGACATTGAAAGGGTCTTTGAAAGGTTTTACCGGGTGGACAAGACCCGCTCGCGGCAGCTGGGAGGTACCGGATTGGGACTGGCGATAGCAAAGCAGATTGTTGAGGCGCACGGAGGAACCATTTTTCTCAATAGTAAACTGGATGAAGGGACAGAGGTAACTTTTTGCCTTCCTTTGCACGATCGCTCCGGACAATAAAGTCGCACGTATACTTAAGGAGTGTTATTATTGCTGGAAAAGCTAAAAAGTATTTTGCTTGCCTGTTTGATCCTGTCAAGTATGTTCCTGACTTACCGTTTGTGGTTTGGCAAGCCTCCTCTGGAAAAAGGAAGCTCACCCTATTATGAGTATGCTTATTTTACACCTGCGCCTCTACTGTCAGCAATTGTTCAGCCTTCCGAAATTATTTTTTCCGAGGGGGAAGAGATTTATCTTTTTTACCGTGGAGAAAAGCAGTACGTTGATCTCTGGGAAAAAGGCCTGCAGTTGATAGAGGATAGGCTGAAAGTTGAAATGGCCACACATACCTCTAAAGAAAGCATAGCAGAGCTGCTGAAAACCGCTCCGGCAACGCTCGTTTATAACTTTAATCCCCCGGTTCCCCTGGAGTATCTGGTGACAGGGTCTGCAAATTGGTATGTGAATAGTATAGAGAAAATAATTTTTATCTGGGAAAGGGAACAGCTTGATGTTTTCCTGGAAGGTGAGGATTTGCTTTGCATAACTGTACCCGATGTTGAATACTCGCCGGAAGATTTCTTGCCGGCAATAAAGAAACCTTATATGCGGCTGCCTTCGTTCCTGGCTCTGGATTTTGGGAACCAGGACGCCGGGGCTGAGCCTGATAATACTGAAGAAGCATTCGCAGCGGACGAGATTGAAGGAGAGGAAACATCAGGCGAAGCGATAGAGGAATTGCCTGAAGAACTGGGTTTTCTTACGGAGGTGGAGATAAATGTTGCCTCTGATATTTACTTGCCGCTGGAAGATATATATGCCGCAGAAGTCACTTTGCAAAAAGAAGAGCTCCAGCAGGAAAAACTGGTCCGGGCCTTTTTTTTGGATTTATCGATGGCTCGCCGTATTGAAGAACGTGATGGGGCGCTGTATTTTACCAACGGTGAAAAAGGGTTGCGGATCTATCCCTCCGGGCTGCTGGAATATACTGCTCCCCATCAAGAGAGAAGGCAAAGCGATATTTCATACAGCGCAGCTTTGCAAAAGGGCGCCGAAAGCCATGCCCTGTACGGCGGTTGGATGCCGGACATCTATTTGAGTGAAGCTGAAGAAGTTGGAGGAGGCTACAGGTTTATCTGGCGCGCTTTTTTAGACGGCTTTATTCTTGAGGGTGGGGACATAGGAATCGAAATGCTGATAAACGAGCAGGGAGTATCATTTTATCGGAGAATGTGTTATGTTTTCGGAGAAGAACTTGCCGGGCGAAAGCCTTTCTGTTCTTATAAAGAAGCTGTCGCCCAAGCTTTACTTTTAAAGAAAGAGCGGTTAACAAAGAATAAAGTAACTCTTTTATCCTTAAAACCCGTTTATTATTTTTTACAAGGAGAAAACATTGAGAAAGCTGTGCCGGCCTGGCATATACACTTTGCTGAAACAGGGGTTATATACCTCCGCTGGGATACTCTGGAGCCTCTAATTTAAAATGGCGGTGTTTCCGGCGCCGGAACTCCAGGTTCCGCTCAGGAAGCTCTACATCGCCTCCGGGAGGTGCTTGCATGGACTTGTCCAGGGCTAAAACGGTATTAATATGTACCTTTTTAATTTTAAATATCTTCCTTCTCTACCAGATATTACTTAATGAAAGGGGAGGGAACACTGGCCTTTTTGGTCGAAAAGAAGAGATGTCAAGATTGGAAGCGGCGTTGCAAGAGGCCGGTCTCTCTCTGGAGGTTCCTCTGCCAAAGGGCGGTGTACGCTTGGCCTATATGATCGTAGAACCCTGGCATTTTCAACTGCAGGATATTGTCGTCCCCCTGCTGGAAGCTTTGCCGGGAGAAAAAAAAGTATTGGAAGAATTCAACAACAACGGTTTTTATCCAAGCAGTAGTGAAAATAGTTTGTCTGTATATCACATTGGTGAATATCAGTTGCTTGTTGCTAAAGAGGGGCGAATAACCTTAAAAAGACTGGGATGGGGAAAAAGCGTTAATAGCTTTTCCATCGAAGAAAGTGAGCAGGCGGCACGGCAAATCATTAATAAGGTTTCTTTCCTGAATAATTTAATTTATGACTATTCTCAAAAATATACTAATGAGACTGCTATAAATTTCAGGCAGGAGTACGAAGGGCTTCCCCTTTACGCCGGGTATTTACAGATATTAATGAGGGGAGTTACTCCGGCGGCGCTTTATTTTTACCGGCTGGAGCCCGTAGGGCTCGCGGAGCAGATAAGAGAGATTATCCCGCCTTCCACAGCGTTGTTACGGTTTACGGAGACCTATAGAGAGAAGAATGAAAAGGCGGGGATCATCGAGTTTTCACTTGGTTTTTATAGCCAGGAATACGACGCGGAGAGGTGGGAAATTCCGCCTGTATGGAGGATTCGCTTGGACAATGGCGAAATATATTATATTAATGCATTTACCGGTATTTTAGAACAGTAATTTCAATGGACACCCGTATGAAGGGGGCAGATTATTTGGAGTGCCTGCTTACCAAAGGAAAACAAAGAATAAAGGGAGAAGTTAGAGTCAATGGTGCTAAAAATGCGGCAGTGGCCATACTGCCCGCTTCTTTATTGACAGAAGGTGCTGTAAGAATTGACAATTTACCCAAAATAACGGATATTGGCAGGCTTGTGGAAATTTTGAAAGCTCTCGGAGCGAAGGTAACATTTTCTGAAGGACGCTGTATTTATATCGATTCATCAGATGTACATACTTTTTCCCCGCCGCCTTCACTGGTAAACACCTTTCGCGCCTCTTATTATTTGATGGGAGTTTTACTCGGCCGCTTCGGAAAGGTGGAAATACCTATGCCGGGCGGTTGCGATCTGGGCCCGCGTCCCATTGACCAGCACATTAAAGGGTTTACAGCACTCGGAGCCCAGGTTGAGCTGGAGCAAGGGCTTGTAAAAATAAAGGCAAAAAAACTAAGAGGAGCGCATATATATCTAGATGTCGTAAGTGTAGGAGCAACCATTAATATTATGCTGGCGGCGGTAAAGGCTGAGGGTAAAACAGTTATTGAAAACGCCGCCAAAGAGCCGGAAATTGTCGATGTGGCCAATTTTTTGAATGCCATGGGCGCACATGTGGTTGGAGCGGGGACAGACGTTATAAAAATACAGGGAGTCTCTGAACTTGGTCAGGCCGAGCATACTGTAATACCCGATCGCATTGAAGCCGGGACTTTTATGATTGCCGCTGCCGCGACCAGGGGAGAGGCCCTTGTGACAGACATTATCCCCAAGCATCTTGATCCGGTTATAGCTAAGCTGAGGGAGGTAGGAGTCCAGCTGGAAGTTGGTCCCGATTGGGTCAAAGTAAATGGAAACAGTGAGTTGTGTCCGGTTGACGTTAAGACCTTTCCGTACCCTGGTTTCCCTACGGATTTGCAGGCTCCCATGATGGTCTTGCTAACCCAGGCCCCCGGGATAAGTTTTCTTACAGAAAACGTTTTTGAGGGCCGTTTTCGCCATGTCGATGAACTAAAAAAAATGGGGGCAAGAATTAAGTTGGGAGGACGGACGGCAATTATCGAGGGGGGGCATGAACTGATCAGTGCTCCTCTCAGGGCGATGGATTTGCGGGGAGGCGCAGCATTTATAATAGCCGGGCTTATTTCTCATGGAGAGACAATTATTACCGGTGTAGAGCATATTGACAGGGGTTACGAGCAGATTGAAGAAAGGTTTCAACAATTGGGAGTAAGCGTTGAACGCAGAATAATAAGCAAGGTATTTCCCGGGAAATAATTTGATCTATTTTGGCTAAGAATGTAAATAGAATATAATGGTGGTAATATGGAACTCTGGCTTGTGCGACACGGTACTACCGTCGCCAATATGGAAGGAAAATTGCAAGGAACGCTGGATTACCCTTTAAGTGAAGCAGGAGTTAAGGAGGCGACCCTTCTTGCTCATCGTCTTGAAAAACAACCTTTTTCCCTTTTTTTCAGCAGCGACCTTTTGCGAGCCAGGCAAACGACACATATTATCGCTTCTTACAGGAAAGGGCCATCTCCTCTTTTTTCATCTCTGCTGCAGGAATATAACTGGGGTGTTATACAGGGACTGGCCAGAAAAGAGATTGCGGAGCTGTATCCGCAACTTTTAGATCGGCTCCAGCAGGATTTTTATCACGCCCCGATCCCGGGGGCAGAAGGCTTAAATAACCTCTTCAAGCGTGTTAAAAGGTTTTATTCTTTTTTGGCCGGCTTGGAACGAAATAGCAGGTTGCGGCACCCTGTGCTGATTGTAAGTCACGGTCGTCTTTTGCAGGCTTTTATCCTGTATTTTTTAGATTACGATCAACGAAAAAGCTGGCCGTTTTCATTGAACCCGGCTTCTCTGTCGATACTGGAAGGCGATTTTAAGACAAAAAGACGTTTACGACTTTTTAACGATACCTGCCATCTTATACATAATTAAACGAGAGGTGTGTTCTGATGCAGAATTTTTATGAGGAATTTTCGGAAAAACCCAAAAAACCTTCCCATTTTTGGAGAGGTGTGCTGCTGGGAGGCATTGTGGCGGGACTATTATTTCTTACCCTATTTACCTATTATGCTTCGGGGTCCCCGCAACCCGGCAATGAAAATCCCGATAGTCCTCAAACCCCATTTCCGTGGGAAGAAAGAGAGGATTCCAGGAAAGGTGACGATAATTCGGAAGTCACGCCTGAAGCCGAGCAGTATTATATGGCCATCGTTAATGCTGTCGAAAAGGCGACACCTTCCGTAGTAGGCATAAGCAATTACGGGGTTGTCTTTGATATCTGGGGTAGAAGCAGCCTGCAGGAAAGGGCTACGGGTTCAGGAGTCATTATTAGCAGTGATGGGTATATAGTCACAAACTATCATGTGATTGAGAACGCCAGGGAGCTTGTGGTAACGCTTGGTTCCGGAGAAGAGTTGCCGGCGACGGTTATCGGTGCGGACCCCCCGACCGATCTTGCTGTAATCAAAGTCGATAGGAGCAATCTACCTGCAGCAGAACTTGCAGATTCCAGCAAAGTAAGGGTGGGTGAGCCGGCTATTGCTATCGGCAACCCTCTGGGCCTGGTTTTTCAGCAGTCGGTTACCGTAGGGGTAATCAGTGCCCGGGAACGTTCAATTACCATACAGGGCCAAAAATTTACGTTTATTCAGACGGATGCAGCCATTAATGACGGCAACAGCGGGGGAGCACTGGTAAATATCAAGGGAAAAGTAGTCGGTATCAATACCGCCAAAATAAAGGTCGCCGGGGTTGAAGGAATGGGATTTGCCATTCCCAGCAACATGGTCAGGGAAATAATCTCCGAGCTGATCAGCGAGGGGAAGGTTATTAGGCCCTGGATGGGCATTTATATCAGAAATTTGACGCCCCTGGAAGCCCAGCGCTTAGGCCTTACTGTGGATTACGGCGTGCTGGTGGCGGATATTGAGGCGGGAGGCCCGGCCTCCAAGGCCGGAATAAAACCCATGGATGTAATCATCGCCCTTGAAGGGAAGAAGGTAGCAGACAGCTCGGAGTTGCAGGACACGTTATACCAATATAAAGTTGGCCAAACAATAAAGGTGACTTTAATCAGGGATAAACAGGAGCTAACGTTGGATGTTACCTTGGAGGCATTACCATAGGCGGGGCGGGTGTGCCTGGCGGTGTTGGACAAATGTCGCTCATATTTATTTTCCTGGATGGTGTGGGGCTTGGTTTAGAGGAACAGAGCAATCCTTTCTTTAATGTAAAAACACCATTTCTCACCTCTCTTTTCGAAGGAAAATCTTTAACCAGAGAAGCCTCAGGAAAAGAATATGCAGAGGCTACTCTGCTGGCGCTGGATGCTGTGCTGGGAGTAAAAGGTCGCCCACAAAGTGCTACCGGACAAACCAGTCTTTTTACCGGTGTAAATGCCGCTGCGGTCCTGGGACGGCATCTCCGAGGGTTCCCAAACCGGCTTTTAAGGAAAATCCTGGCTGAGAAAGGCATGTTCCTACAGCTAAAGTCAAGTTCTTTCACAGGTACATTTGCCAATGCCTACAGGCCCGATTTTTTCCAGGCATTAAAGGAAGGGCTTAACCGAAGGTTTTCCTGCAGCACATTAATGACGTATTACGGCGGCCTGGACTTCCGGAATCTCGATGATCTCAGGAACGGCCAGGCCGTCTATATGGATATTACGAATAAATTTTTACGGGAAAAAGGGTTTAAGGTTCCCCAGGTATCCCCTCATGAAGCGGGGAAAACACTGGTAAACATTTCCCGTGGTTTTGATCTTACTTTTTTTGAGCATTTCATCACTGATCTGGCGGGCCATAGCGGTGATTACAATACGGCAGCAGAGGTTGTAGCAATTCTGGATTCTTTCCTGGAGTCGGTGGCGGAAAATATGGATCTGCAAAGGGATATCCTCCTGGTAAGCAGCGACCACGGCAACCTGGAGGATATGAGTAGCAAAATACATACCTTCAACCCGGTTCCCGCACTCGTGATGGGCAAGCAACGCCATAAGCTTGTTTCGCTGCTTGCCGGCAGGCAGGATATTACCGGTGTTTTACCGGCGATACTGGGGGCACTCTCTACGACAAGGGAGCACGGACGGGGCCGGCAATGCTGATAGCTCATCGTGACGGTTTTGGGTATTTGCCGGCGATTTATGTTACCGACATTATTCCGGCTTTGTCGGCAACGTTCTAAAGCCAAAAGAAAAAGTGTTACCTTTAAATTTTATCAGGCGGGGTGTGGGCAATCAATATTCGCGTTATTGCTGTAGGAAAATTAAAGGAAGATTTTTTAAAAAGAGGCGTCGAGCATTATTTAATAAGGTTGCAACCTTATACTAAAGTAAAAGTGATCGAACTGCCGGAAGCCGGATTGAGTGAAAAGAAGAATTGGGGTCTGCAGAAAAATCTGGAAGAAGAAGCGTCCGCAGTAATGAAAAATTTAAGGGATGATTCCCATATAATCGTTTTAGCCGCTGAAGGGCAAAAGCTAAGTTCCGAAGAGTTTGCCGGCTACCTGGAGCGGCTGCTTGTAGAGGGAAAAAGCGAGGTTGATTTTGTTATCGGCGGGCCGTCAGGTCTGGCAGAAAGTATAAAACAAAAGGGAGATCTTTGTCTTTCCCTTTCTGCGCTAACTTTTCCGCACCGGCTGGCCAGGTTGATTTTACTGGAACAGCTTTACCGCTGTTTTAAGATCATCAGGGATGAACCGTATCATAAGTGACGTATGGGCAGGAGGGTCATGGGCGGATCCAGGTGATCTGGCCAGAACCGTCCCCGCGTCGGCACAATTTTTTTTGTGATATTCTTAATTTAACAAGGAAAACAGTCCTTGATGGCAAATTATTAATAGTAAGTTTAGAGAATGACGGTAAACTTGTCCGCATTATGTTCATCAGGCATGTACTGGAGGGATGGCATTTACATTATTACTACAGCATTATGATTATGTACAGGGTATTAAAACATTTAATTTAATGCCAATTTTTTAAGGAGGTTTCAGTTTATGTACACCAAAGCATTTATTCCATACCGCGGTTATTACAGTTCGCCGTTTGCACGCTGGCAAGGAAGTCTGCAGAACGAGAATGCCATTGAACTGGGAGCCGCTACGGCCAAGCGTTGGCTTGCCCACAAGAATTTTGACCCGGCAATGATTGAGTACGTCATTTTTGGGAAAACGGTAGGACAACTCCACTCATTTTATGCATCCCCCTGGGCAGCTGCCATGCTGGGGGCGGAAAAGGTGCCGGGGGTCCATATCTCCCAGGCGTGTTCTACTTCTACCACATGCCTGAATCTCGCGGCGATGGGCGTGGAAACAGGAAACTTTGGTCTGGCTTTCTGCCTGTTGACCGACCGCTGTTCCAACGGGCCGCATACAATCTGGCCTAATCCCGCTGGACCGGGCGGCGAGGTAATCTCCGAAAACTGGATGATGGATAATTTCAATGCCGACCCCTGGGTAGGGCTTCCTATGGTCCAGACGGCGGAAAATACCGCCGCCGCAATCGGAGGGATTACCAAAGAGGAATGCGACGAACTCGCCCGTCTGCGCTACGAGCAGTACCTGCAGTCCCTTGCCAATGACCGGGAATTCCAGAAGCGCTATATGTTCCCCATTGAGTACAAGGTCGGGCGTAATAAAACAGCCCTCCTGGAAACCGACGAGGGTATTACGCCAAGAAAAAAGGAAGAGCTCGCTGCTAAAAAACCCTTTATCCCCGGTGGAGTTCACAGTTCCTTTGCCCAGACCCATCCGGCTGACGGTAACTGCGCCTTCATCGTTACTACCCGGGAAAAGGCACGGGAACTGAGTGCAGATAAGAACATAGAAATTCAGATTATCTCTTACGGCTTCACCAGAGTGGACAAAGGTTTTATGGCCGCGGCACCTGTGCCGGCAGCGGAGAAAACCCTGGAAAATGCGGGTCTTACCCTCAAAGATATTAAAGTTATCAAAACGCATAATCCCTTTGCGGCCAATGATTTAAACATGTGCAAAAAAATGGGCTTAAAACCCGAAGACTTCAACAACTACGGCAGCTCTATGATTTTTGGCCATCCGCAAGCTCCCACTGCTGGACGTTGCATTATCGAGATGATCGAGGAGTTGGTAATACGGGGCGGCGGTTATGGACTGTTTACCGGATGTGCGGCTGGAGATACAGGAGCCGGGCTTATTGTCAAAGTAACCGGTTAATTGCTGGACTGCCTTTTGCCGGGCAACTTGCCGGTTTTCTCTGTAATTCGCTTTTTTAAAAGGATGCTTTGTCTCAGGAAGGGCAAAGCATCCTTTTACTTTTATCCTTTTGATGATGAGGACTATTCTCCGGCGCAGACAGTAAATAGCATTACCAATGAATTAAATTAACCGGGCAATATCTTCCAGATCCCCGGCATGCCCGGTAAGTTCCTGGATGGCGGATGAAATTTCCTGTGTGGATGCAGCCTGGTGGTTTGCTATATCCAGGACCTTGTCTGTTTTGGCATTGATAGTTGCTACTTTTTGTTTAATCGTTTCGATTGTTTCTTTGATCTCTTCAACGGATTTGGCACTGTTCTCGGCCATTTTTCGTATTTCTTCAGCTACCACGGCAAAGCCGCGGCCCTCATGCCCCACCCGCGCCGCCTCAATAGCAGCATTAAGACCCAATAGGTTGGAATTAACGGCAACTTTTCTGATAAATTCTAGTATATTTTCTGTTTTGGCCACCTGCTCATTCATCTCTTTGTAGAGTAGGTTAAGGACATCCATCTCACTTGCCAGTTCTTCCGCCGATGCCGCCAACTCTTCTGTTGAAGCCGCAACCTGCTCGCAGGTAGAGGCAAAATTTTGAGCCATTGTTGTCAGCTTCTCCTGGTTTTTAAGATTAAGTCCTATGGTAATAGCGCCGATGATAGCTCCGTCGTCGTCTTTTACGGGTATAGCTGTTGCTTTGAAGGGGACGCCGTATGCTTCTTTGGGAATTACTGCACTGACAAATTCTCCGCTTTGAAGCGCTTGATAGAGTGTCCCCCGTTTAGCTAGGGGTTTACCGTCCAGTTCCCCCAGGTCCAATTCTTCTCCTGAAAGGTGAATTAGAAATTTTTCCGTATCCGCTACGCCAAAAGTACAGTCGATCGGAATAAGTTTTTGAATTAGTGGACCCACTTTTACCAGAGTTTTCAACAGAGTGTCCCCGTCGATCCCAGCGTTTTGCAGGTTATTATTACCGGTTGATTCTTGCATTTTTTATCCTCCAAAAAAATAATTTTGATTCCACTACATAAATGAAATTTTTTATTTTTTGTAAAATAAAATGGTGCGTTGAGATCGTAATTATGGTAAAAAGTATCGTGTTAGTGGGAAATATTAGTCTAAAACTATACGTTCGTGATGGCACTTTATTATAAGTTGTTCAAATTAGACTTTTTGCAGTGGTATCAATTTTAGAAAAATAAATGTTTTTACTAGAGCAAATGTTTGTAAATTAATTATACTTAGGATCATGCCGGTTTACAAGAGTTATCGGCAAAAACCTGTT
>DLUO01000190.1:4598-6310 GCA_003444595.1 Bacillota bacterium | reverse complement strand
GAGTCGGTGGAGCTGGTGGCGCTTTTTGCCCCTGAACATGGCCTTGACGGCAAAGCCGCTGCCGGTCAGTATGTGGAGTCCTATACCCATGAAAAGCTGGGGATACCCGTTTACAGCCTGTACGGGCCGACAAGAATGCCCACAGAGGAGATGTTGCGCGGACTGGATGTGCTTGTTTATGATATTCAGGACATCGGCGCGCGGACCTATACATACATTTCGACTTTAAATTACTGCATGGTGGCGGCGCAAAAATACGGTAAAGCAATAATTGTCCTGGACCGGCCCAACCCCCTGGGGGGCACCATCGTGGAAGGTCCCGTGCTGGAAGATGATTTTAAATCCTTTGTCGGTGTGGATAATTTGCCCATGGCCCACGGGATGACGATGGGAGAGCTAGCCCGCTATTTTAACCGCAATATCGGGGCTGATCTAACAGTAGCTCCCATGGAAGGCTATAAACGAACGATGCTGTTCCAGGATACGGGTCTGACCTGGGTGCAAACATCGCCCAATATTCCCGACCTGGACTCTGTTTTTGGCTATATGGCTACCGGGCTGGGGGAAGGGACAGGGGTCTTCCAAGCGGACAAGTTTAAGTGGATCGGCGGGAAAGGACTTGATTCCGGCAAATATGCCCAACTGCTCAACAGGGCAGGGCTCCCGGGGGTGACCTTTATCCCGGAACAGCGGGGGGGAGCCGGAGGGGTCAGGCTGAAAATAACCGACTACCATACTTTCAACCCGGCACGCACGGGGATTTATGCTTTAGCTTACGCCTGTTCAATTGGAGACTTTATTATCCCCAAAAGCAGCGGAAATACCAAGGTCATGTTCGACAAAGTTATGGGGACGGATAAAATCGGCCGGTACCTGGAGCAGGGGCTCTCGCCGCAGCAAATTGAAGGGAACTACGCTCCGGCGCTTGAGAGTTTCAAGGCAGAGAGAGAGAAGTATCTTATCCGCGATTACGGGCCTGGGGCGCAGGAGATTATGGTAACGGTAAAGGGCAAAGCGGTGCTTTTTGATTCCGCTCCCTATATTGACAGCCATAACCGCGTCATGGTCCCGCTCAGGGCTATCGTAGAGGCTCTGGGAGCAAAGGTGGAGTGGAGCCAGCAAACCAAAACGATTACCGTTACGGCACAAGACAATAAGGTCATCTTTACCGTCGATAGCTATTCGGCTGAGATTAACGGTGAGCGGAGAGAGATGGATACCACTCCTGTAATTAAAAACAACCGGACCATGGTACCGGCGCGCTATATAGGGGAATACCTCGGGGCTGTGGTTCGCTGGGATGCTTCCCTCCGGACGGTTACCATTGATTAATTTGCTTTACTTTAGCAACAGGAGAGCCTTCTCCTATGTTCTTTTGGGCGGGCATATTCTTAAAAGCTACGGAGAGCATCAGCTTAAGGCGATTTAACTGATTAATCTCACTGGCTCCTGGGTCATAGTCCAGGGCCGTAATGTTGGCTTGCGGATAGTGTCTTCTTATTTCTTTGATCATGCCTTTGCCGGTAACATGGTTAGGAAGGCAACCAAAAGGTTGCACGCAAACAATATTGGGCACTCCGCTGTTTATGAGCTCGATCATCTCGGCGGTCAAAAACCATCCCTCCCCGCAATGGTGTCCCAGCGACATAATTCCGGCGGCCAGCGCGGCCTTATGGTAGATGGACCCGGGAACTTTAAAGCGGTTGCTTTTT
>DLUO01000190.1:0-4308 GCA_003444595.1 Bacillota bacterium | reverse complement strand
CGAGATTATTATTGGCACCGGGATGGTATTTGACCAGTATTTCTCCCACCACACCCACCCGGGGCTTAGGGATGTCAGAAATTTCAAACCGGTCAAACTCATTAATAATAGCGCGAATGTTCTCTGCAAAGTCATGGTTGTTCCCGGATGCCAGCTGCTCTTTACAGCGCCTGACCCATCTCTCATAGAGAAGGTTGGCCGAGCCGGGAATTTTTTCATACGGTCTTACCCGGTGTAATACCCGCATGAGTAAATCCCCATATACAACGGCAGCTATCCCTTTTTTAATGAGACTTGGGGTTATTTTGAATCCCGGGTTTTTTTCCATTCCCATAGGGTTGACCGATATTACGGGTATGTTGGCAAAGCTGGCCTCTTTCAGTGCTTTTCTCAACAGTCCAATATAATTGGTTGCTCTGCAGCCTCCACCGGTTTGCGAGATCATCACCGAGGTGCGATCAAGATCATATTGGCCCGAATCCAGGGCTGCCAGTATTTGCCCGATGACAACGATGGCGGGATAGCAGGCGTCATTATTGACATATTTGACGCCTTTGTCTATGGCGTTCTTATCTACCGGAGGCAGCAGTTCGGCCTTGTATCCTTCCGTCCTGAATGCTTCGGTGAGAAGCTCAAAATGAATAGGGGACATCTGGGGCACCATGATGGTATGCTCTTTTTTCATTTCTTTGGTAAAGATAATCCTCTTCAGAGAAGAAGGGACGTTTTTTACGGCCGGTCTGCTCTGTCTGCGCCCCTCTATTGCGGCCATGAGCGAGCGGATTCTTATTTTGGCCGCCCCGAGATTGGCTCCTTCATCTATTTTCAGCAGGGTGTAAAGCTTGCCCTTGGATTCTAAAATCTCTTGAACCTGATCGGTGGTAATGGCATCCAAGCCGCAGCCAAAGGAATTGAGCTGCACAAGTTCCAGGCGGGGTTGAGTCGTGACGAAGCTGGCCGCCGCATAGAGCCGGGAGTGGTACATCCACTGGTCCACTACCCTGGTCGGCCTTTCCACTTTGCCCAGGTGGGCCACCGCATCTTCGGTCAGGACAGCCATACCCAGCGATGTGAAAATTTCCGGCAGGCCGTGGTTTATTTCCGGATCCAGGTGGTAGGGACGCCCGGCCAGGACAATTCCTTGTCCTCCTGTTTTTTCTAAAAAGGCCAGGATCTCAGCACCTTTTTTTCTAATATCATTTTTAAAGCGTTCATCTTCCTGCCAGGCCAAATCCACGGCGAGCGCAATCTCGTCTTTGGAAATACCAAAAACGCGTAGTTCCTGATGGAGGCGGATGGCAAGCTGCTTCTTATTGTCATAGGGGAGGAACGGATTCAGCAAATGTACACCGTTGTCCCGGATCATGTCCATATTATTTTTTATCACTTCAGGATAGGAGATGACCATGGGGCAGTTGAAGTGATTGTTAGCTCCCCTTTGTTCCAGTCGTTCATGGATGATCGAGGGGTAAAAGATAAGCTTGACACCCCGGTTAACAAGGGAGGCAATATGGCCGTGCACAAGTTTGGCCGGGAAACAGGCCGTATCCGAAGGGATAGTTTCGCTGCCCAGCTCATAAACCTCCCGTGAGGAACGGGGAGAAAGCTCCACCCGAAATCCCAGCGCGGTGAAAAAGGTAAACCAGAAAGGATAATTTTCATACAGGTTGAGAACCATGGGTATGCCGATGGTACCCCTACCGGCTTCTCCGGTTGCCAAAGGTTTATAGCTGAGCAGGCGTCTGTATTTGTACTCATAAAGATTGGGAACGGGGCGGCGGCTTTTTCCTTTTCCGGTAGCTTTTTCACAGCGGTTGCCGGTTATAAACCGGCTGCCGTCCTGGAAAATATTTATCGTGAGCAAACAGCTGTTGCTGCACCCGGCGCACCTGCTCATCTTAGTATTAATGGCAAACCGCTCGAGCTGCTCCTTGGATAAAAGAGAGCTCCGCCGCCCGTCTTGTTTTCGCTCCCGGGCAATGAGCGCTGCTCCGAAGGCTCCCATCAGGGGGGCGATATCCGGCCTGACTACCTCTTTCCCGATAATAAGCTCAAAGCTTCTCAGGATGGCGTCGTTTTGAAAGGTCCCGCCCTGAACAACAATATTCTCTCCCAATTCCTGCGGATCCCTCATCTTGATTACCTTGAACAGGGCGTTCATGATTACGGAGTAAGCGAGCCCGGCCGAGATATCTCCTGTCGTAGCGCCCTCGGTCTGCGCCTGCTTTACCATAGAGTTCATAAAGACTGTGCAGCGCGAGCCCAAGCTCACCGGGGCGGTTGCGGAGATAGCCAGTTGGGCAAAATCCTGAACGGGGATATTTAATGAATGGGCGAAACTCTCTATGAAGGAACCGCAGCCCGAGGAGCAGGCTTCATTTAGCATGATATCCGTAATGATCCCGTCCTTTATGCGAAGGCACTTCATGTCCTGGCCTCCGATGTCCAGGATCAGGTCAACTTGCGGATTAAAAAAACGCGCGGCTGTAAAATGCGCCACTGTTTCCACTTCACCTACATCTATGTGCAGGGCTGCCTTGAGGAATGCTTCTCCATACCCCGTTACGGTGGTATTGGCGATTATGGCCGTATCAGGCAGCCGGTTGTAGAGGTCCAACAATATTTTTATAGCCGATTCCAGGGAACTGCCAGCATTATTAGCATAATAAGAGTATAAAAGCGCTCCCTCCTGATCGATTAAAGCCGCCTTGGTCGTAGTTGAACCGGCATCTATTCCCAAAAAGCACTCTCCGGTAAAAGTAGTTAGCTCCCGTTTATGTACACGATGCCGGGCATGCCGCCGGTAAAAAAGCTCGAGGTCGGCGGCATCGTTGAATAGGGGCTGCAGCCTGGAAACCGCCTGGTACCCCGTTTTATTTTGCGGATGTTCCGCATGCTTAATGATGTAAGGCAGGCGAGTTATTTTTTGCGTGACGGAGGCCAAAGCCGCTCCTATGGCCACAAAGAACTGGCCATGGTCGGGAAAGAGTGCCTCATCACCTGCCAGTTTAAGCGTTTCCTTAAACCTTTCCCGCAGCTCGGACAAAAACCAAAGCGGACCGCCAAGAAAGGCGACCTTCCCTGTTATGGGCTTGCCGTGCGCAAGGCCGCTAATCGTCTGATTGACCACCGCCTGAAATACTGAAGCCGCAATATCTTCTTTCCGCGCTCCTTCATTTAACAGCGCTTGGATGTCTGTTTTGGCAAAAACGCCACAGCGGGCTGCTATGGGGTAAATAGTGGTGTGCCGTTTGGCCAAATCGTTCAAGCCCAGAGCATCTGTTCCCAGGAGGGCGGCCATTTGATCAATAAAAGCACCGGTTCCTCCGGCACAGATCCCGTTCATTCTCTGCTCCAGACCGTTTCGGAAAAAGGTTATCTTGGCATCTTCTCCGCCCAGCTCAATGGCCACATCTGTTTGGGGAGCAAATTTTTCAATGGCCTGATTGCAGGCAATTACTTCCTGAATATGCTCAATCCCCAGCCAGGAAGAGATAGAAAGCCCTGCTGAACCAGTCACCATCATCGTAAGCGGCCTATCTCCTACCTGCGCCAATGCATTTTTTAAAAGTTCAACAGTGTATCTTTGTGTGTCTGTCTGGTGCCGCCTATAATTCTTATAGATAATTCGATCGCCGTCATCCATGATGATTAATTTCACTGTGGTTGAGCCCACATCCAGTCCCAAACGAAGCACATTAAGCAGCTCCTTCTCCTCCCGGAACAAAACAGTGATTAAAACGTCGTTTTAATGTTATGGCAATTTAATGGTAAGATAGAAAAATTTTTTTGTCAAGGGGTTTGAAGACAAATAAGCAATCACCATAAGCAAAGCCAGCCTGCTCTTGTGAGACCTTGAGTATGCTCCGTGAATTATTGAAGGAGAGCGAGTAATGGGATATAATTTCGTAAAACAATGTTTTAACAGGAGGCAGAAAAATGAAGTGCCCATGGGAAAGCCTTTCAACCAAAGACAAGATCATACGGGTTGTCATGGATTTTATCGCCGACGAGGGGTTTCAAAACGTTACCACCAGGAAAATTGCCGCCAGGGCGGGCGTTAATGTGGCCGCCATTAACTATTATTTCGGCTCTAAAGATGCATTGATCAATGAAGCATTAAAAACTGTCACGCAACGTCTTAAAAAAACATTTGACTGTTTAAAAGAGGAGCAGGAGAACGGGGAAACGAAGCTGGCTAAATTTATAAAAGAATATACGGATACATTGTTTCATTATCCAGACATCATCAAGAACATGATAAACCATGTTATTCATAATAAAGATTTTGATGAGCGTGCGGAGTAC
>DLUO01000052.1:4533-7353 GCA_003444595.1 Bacillota bacterium | reverse complement strand
TGGCCATATATCTCAACATATCAAAGGATTTCAGGTTTATGCTGGCCAGGATGGAAGCGTCAACGGGGTTGCCCAGCCATCTTGTTATTCCGGGTTTTCTGCTTTCCAGGAGCTTTACGATCTCCTCCGGGAAGGGCACCACCTCCAGGCCGGCTTCTTCAAATTGGTCAGAGCAGAGAATGCTTTTACCACCGCCACCGCCCACTATCCCCACCCTTTTCCCCGTTATGGCCGGAAGAAAATAGAAAGCTACGGAAAGATCAAGCAGTTCGTTTAAATTTTGCGCCTGGACTGCCTTTGTCTGCCGGAAGAGCACCTGCCAGGCATCCATGGAGCCGGCCACGGAAGCTGTATGGGAGGCCGCAGACCTAATACCGGCCTTGCTCCTTCCTCCTTTTAGAATAATAACCGGCTTGATTTGGGTGGCCCTGCGCAGAGTCTGGAAAAATTTCTCCCCGTTCCTGACGCCTTCAATGTACAGGAGAATTACCTTCGTCTCATTATCCCACAAAAAATACTCCAGAAAGTCGGTTTCGTTGAGGTCAGCCGCATTTCCATAGCTTACAGCCTTACTGAAACGGACTCCCCGCAGTGCCGCCAGGCGGACTATCTCACCGGCAAGCCCCCCGCTCTGTACTATGGCGCCAACGGTACCGGGTTCCATGCAGAGATCGTGATTAAAAGAAATCCGTTCCCCGGGGCAGTAGATGCCCATGCAGTTGGGGCCAATCAGGCGTATCCCCAGTTCTTTAGCCTTCTTCGCAATCTCTTTTTCCAGGCGCCGGGCTTTCTCGTCCCCCGTTTCGCTTAGCTTGGCTGTTAACAGGTGAACGGCCTTGACCTTTTTTTGCGCACACTGCCGCAGTAGATCCAGTACCAGTTCCGCCCTAATACAGCAGATTACAAAGTCCACAGCCCCCGGTATTTCTGCCAGCTCCGGGTACGTCGGCAATCCGAGAATCCTCGTGCCGCGGGGATTGACGGGATACAAATCCCCCCGGTAGCCGGAATCAACCAGGAAACGCAGGTACTGGTAGCCGGGAGAAACGGGATCCGGTGATGATCCCACCACTGCTATGGAATGCGGATGAAAAATGTTGTCGATTGCTTTAATCGTGTCCCAGGATGTTACCACTTTTCCTACCTCGAACAAAACTACATTAAATGTTAAAACGGGGCGAACAATACCATTGTATGTGGTTTTAAAAAGCCACACCCCAAAAGTTGCTAATGCGTTACTTATATGGCAAAATAGTAATGGGCAGCAAACATTGAATACACCTGTTCCCATTGGTCAACCTTTGCTTGACATCGATATTGATGCTGTGCCTCTCATTAAACAAAAAAAGAAAGGTTGGGGCGGATGAGCAGGTGCAGTTACAGTTTGTCCCTCTTAATTATACCATATGGAATTCCCGGAAAGGAGGGGCGGCCAACATTTTTTCCGCTAAAACGCAGGTTAAGGCCGAAACATCAATGCAACCAGTATTGCTTCTTATACGTTATGGAGAGATTGCTCTTAAGGGGAAAAACAGGCCCTTTTTTGAAAATAGATTGCTCCGGAACATTGAGGAATCCCTTAAAGGTCTGGAGCCGTTCCAGGTTTCCTTCCGCCGGGGACGTTACTATGTAAAAATTGATGAAGAAAATTTATATGCGGCTCAACGCCGGCTTCGGCAGGTTTTCGGTATCGTCTCCATCAGCCCCGTATTCCCGGTAAAACTTAATCTGGAGGAAATCTGCCGCCAGGCTTTGCAGCTCCTTAAAAACAGCTATAAACCAGGGATGACCTTTAAAATAGTTACTCGCCGGGCCAATAAAAACTTTCCCTATCCTTCCCCCGAGGTTAATAATCTTGCCGGGACATACCTGCTAAAAAGCAATCTGGAACTCAAAGTAGATGTCCATAATCCGGAGATTGTCATTAATATTGAAATAAGAGAGAAAGAGGCCTATCTTTACTCCCAGATTATCCCCGGGCCCGGGGGGCTTCCGGTAGGAGTAACCGGCAAAGGCCTGCTTTTACTCTCCGGTGGGATCGACAGCCCTGTAGCCGGATGGATGGCTTTGAAAAGAGGAATCGAGCTGGAAGCGCTTCATTTTCACAGCCCGCCCTTTACAGGAGACAATGCTCTCCACAAGGTTGAGGATCTCTGCCAGTTGCTGGCTGCTTACGGCGGCAATATAACCCTTCACCTGGCTCCTTTTACGGAGATTCAAAAGGAAATCCGCCTTAGATGCCCGGAGCCGATGTTAATAACTCTAATGCGTAGGGTAATGCTCCGTGTAGCCGAAAGGCTGGCGACCGCAAGAAAATTACCGGTTATTTTTACCGGGGATAGCCTGGGCCAGGTTGCCAGCCAGACCCTGGAAAACCTTGCCGTTATCAACGAGGTCGTCTCCCTGCCTGTCCTGCGGCCGCTGATCGGACTTGACAAAGAAGAGATCGTTAATACGGCGCGCCGGATAGAGTCTTATCCCATTTCCATACGGCCTTTTGATGACTGCTGTACCCTTTTTATCCCGCGTCATCCCGTCACCAGGCCTTCTGCAGAAGCACTCAGGAGAGCGGAAAAGAAGCTCCCTCTGGAGGAATTAATCGCCTCTTGCCTGGACAACATAGAAACAAAGCAGATCGAGGCTTTACGTTAAAAAAGGCAGCACCGGGCATCTGCCGGAAGAAGCATCTAAAAAAAACCGGCACAGGTGTTGCCGGACATTTAGTGGAGAAAGGTGTAAGAAATGCACACAATGGAAGTATATTTGGATAACAGTGCCACCACGCGCCCTTACCCTGAAGTAATACAGGAAATGCAGAGG
>DLUO01000052.1:0-4524 GCA_003444595.1 Bacillota bacterium | reverse complement strand
CCGGCGTGGAAATCACCTGATTACAACGGCAATAGAACATTCATCTGTCCTGCAACCCTTCCAGCAACTGGAAAAAGAAGGGTTTGAGGTTACCTACCTGTTGCCTGACAGCAAAGGAATTATCGAGCCTCAAAAAGTCGCGGAGGCTCTAACCCCGCAGACTGTACTGGTCAGCATCATGCATGTCAACAACGAAATCGGTTCTGTCCAGCCAATTTCCCGGATTTCTTCAATAATTAAGAACAAAAACCCTGAGGTCATCTTCCACGTGGATGCGGTCCAGTCCTTCAGCAAACTTCCCGTATCTCCGGAAGAGCAGGGCATCGACACCCTCAGCCTGAGTGCCCATAAATTCCACGGGCCTAAAGGTATCGGCGCTCTTTACCTGCGAGAGGGCGTACTCTTAAACCCTCTTTTCTGGGGCGGGGGACACGAAAAGGGATTGAGGCCCGGCACAGAAAACACGCCTGCCGCTGCGGGAATGGCGCTGGCTGCCAGCCTGAGTTTTAACGGAAGAAAGGAAAAAATTCGCCGGCTCCATTCCTTTAAAGAAAAAATCATCTCCTCCATAGAGAGGGAGCACCCCTGGGCCAGGTTAAACGGACCCCGGGAAGAAGGGGCTCCTCATATTTTCAATATCTCCTTTCCAGGGCTCAAGGGAGAGATTATCCTGCATGCCTTGGAAGAACATTCCATCTATGTCTCTACAGGCTCTGCCTGTCACTCCGACAGCAAAGAGCCCAGCCATGTGCTGAAAGCCCTCAACGTTGACAAAGACTCTTTAGAAGGGGCGGTACGTTTTAGCCTTTCTTTCCTGAATACAGAAGAAGAAATTGACTATGCCGCTGACAGGATAAATTCCGTTATAGCGGAATTGAAAAAGTTTCAGACTATAACATCATAATCATAATATAAAGCTCATGTCCTTATTCGCCTGCCGGCGGCGGATATCCCCATACCTTTTTAGAAATAAACCATACAAGAGCGTCTTTTTTTCACAAGGCTATTTTTATTTATCTACAGATCAGTTATAATAAAAGAACCTGATTTTAAATTTTAGAGAGGCTAAAACAGGAGGAACTGCCATGGTACACAGAGTATTTAACTTTAACCCGGGCCCAGCAACACTTCCGCTAACCGTCCTACAGGAAGCGCAAAAGGAACTCCTGGATTACAGTGGTTTGGGCATGTCGGTAATGGAGATGAGCCATCGTTCACGTGATTTTGAGGAAATTATCGGCTCTGCAGAAGAACTTATGCTGGAGGTCACAGGTCTTTCTGATGACTACCAGGTGCTTTTTCTACAGGGAGGAGCCAGCCTTCAGTTTGCCATGCTTCCCCTTAACTTCCTCCCCCCGGATGCTGTCGCGGATTATATCATCACAGGCAGCTTCGCCTCCAAAGCCTGCCAGGAAGCGGAAAGAGTAGGAAAAGTCCATATCGCAGCCAGCACCAAAAATGACAACTTCCGCAGCATTCCCGAGCAGCACGATATCAAGCTAAGCGACTCTCCTGCCTACGTGCATATTACCACCAACAACACCATATACGGAACACAATGGAAGTACATTCCCGACTGTGGAGAAGTGCCTCTGGCCGCTGATATGTCCAGTGACATACTCTCCAGGGAACTGGATATGAGCAGGTTCTCCCTGGCATATGCGGGGGCACAGAAAAACCTGGGCCCTGCGGGCGTCACCGTAGTAATCATTAAGAAAAACCTGCTGGAGAGGGCTTCAAAAAATATCCCCGCTATCCTCAGCTATAAAACGCATGCCGAAGCACGTTCCTTATACAACACTCCTCCCACTTTCGCCATCTATATCCTTAAACTTGTTCTCAACTGGGTAAAAGAAAAAGGAGGGCTTAAAATCCTCGGCGACATTAATAAAAAGAAAGCTGCTTTAATCTATGACATAATCGATAAAAGCGACGGATTTTACAGGGGACATGCCTTTAAAGAAGCACGCTCCGACATGAATATAACGTTCCGCCTTGCTGACGAGAACCTGGAAAAAATCTTTACAGAAGAAGCAGCAAGAGAAGGCCTTATCGGCCTGAAGGGTCACCGCTCGGTAGGTGGGATAAGAGCTTCTCTCTATAATGCCATGCCCATGGAAGGGGTAGAAGCACTGTCCCGGTTTATGAAAGACTTCATGAACAGAAAAGGATGAACCGGAACGGAAGAGGTGAAAAGATGTTATCACGTAAGGCCATGCAAATTACTCCCTCTCCCACCCTGAGCATTGACGCCAAAGCCAAACAATTAAAAAGTGAAGGGAAGGACGTCATCGGCTTCGGTGCCGGTGAACCTGACTTCGATACACCTGCGCATATAAAAAAAGCTGCCATTGATGCCATCAACCGGGGATTTACCAAATATACCCCGGCCAGCGGCATCCCTGAACTAAAAGAAGCTGTTTGTGCCAGGTTATCAATAGATAACCATTTAAACTACCAGCCGCAGCAAATCGTCGTCAGCAACGGTGCCAAGCATTCCCTGAATAATGTTTTTTCCGCTCTGCTTAACCGGGGAGACGAAGTAATTATTCCTGCGCCATATTGGGTGAGTTATCCCGAGCTGGTAAAATTAAACGAAGGAGTCCCTGTCATTATCGAAACAAAGAAAGAACATAATTATAAAGTAAGAGCCGAACAACTGGAAAAGGCACTTACTCCTCGAACCAAAGCACTGATCCTCAACAGCCCCTCCAACCCCACAGGCCAGATTTATACCAGGGAAGAACTGGAAGAAATCGCTTCTGTGGCTATAAAAAATAACCTTTTTGTCATTTCTGATGAGGTTTACGAAAAACTTATTTATGGACAGAGCAAACATATCCCCATCGCTTCCCTGGGTGAAGAAATTAAAAAGCTAACGATCATTATAAACGGGGTCTCCAAAACTTATGCTATGACCGGCTGGAGGATAGGATTTACCGCCTCTGAACCGGGAATTGCCAAAGCCATGGCGGATATTCAAAGTCATAATGCCTCCAATCCCAACTCTATTGCCCAGAAAGCGGCATATGCCGCCCTCACAGGTCCCCAGGATTGTGTGGAAGAGATGCGCCGGACTTTTGAGGAACGCAGGAATTACATGGTGGCCTCTATCTCAGCGATGCCTTATTTAACCTGTATTGAGCCGCAGGGGGCTTTCTACCTCTTTGTTAATATGAAGGAAACTTTTCCCCGCCGCTTCAGAGGGATACCGGTGAAAAACAGTGATCAGTTGGCCGAATTGCTGCTGGAACACTACAGGGTAGCCCTCGTTCCCGGAAGAGGTTTCGGCGCACCGGAATATGCCCGCTTTTCCTACGCTACTTCCATGGATAATATCCGAGCCGGACTGGAACGTCTAGAGTCCTTTCTGAAAGAATTGCACTAACATCTAAATACACCGGAGCTTTCCACTATAACATTCAGTTCATAGCATTCTTTATTTTTACGGCGATCTTTCCCAAGCAATCCTTTGACATGTTAAAAAGCTTTTAAAAGAGAGCAGGAAAACCTGCTCTTTTTTTAGGCCCGTCAATAATATTTCCAAACCGTGGTTCACCTTATCGCTAAGCAAGTATACAAATTTAATGTTATGAATATAATAAGACTAGATTGACCAGCAAGACTAGGTTATTATAGAATGGAAGGGAGATAAAGGTGAAAAAACACGGGGAGGTTAACAATGTGGAAGCATCTTTTGACGAAAGATATAATGTAAGCGACACAAAAAAATACTATTCTAAGATAAATGAAAGAGTCCTTGAGGGACGAATTATTACAACTTTCAATGCCTTCAAAGACGAAAACAGCTTACAGGTTTCACATATTAGAAAGGACATACTTGAACATTTAGCCTTGCAAAGCGGGAAATACGATATCGTAAAAACCTTTGACAATGAATTGGATGTTTGGACGGTAGCCATTAATGGAATCAATTTATACGGGGAAGGGAACACCGAAAGCGATGCCGTAGAAGATTTAATCGATTCCATCATCGAGTATGCCTCTCTGTATAAAGAAAAAGCTGATCTCTTTTGTAAAGTGGAAAGACTGGACAAGCTTGCATTTTTTATACGAATCCTTCTTTGCCAGGGAGATAGAGAAAAGATCAAGAAATTGATAGGAGTCTAATATGCCCATAAGATTTAGTCAAAAAGATATCAAACGTCTGTTAAGACATTTTCGCATGGAGCCGTTGAAAAAAGGCGGCAATCTGTATGGAGGAATTGGGCCTGATGGGCTATGGAGAACATGTAAATTCGATTACCATAAAGGCCGCGACATGGTTGCGACAGGAACAGCAGATGTTATCGCCAAATCTTTGGGTTTCAGAAACGTCCAGCATATGAAAGAATATATTGAAAAAAACCTTTAGAGAGCAGGAAAACCAGCTCTTCCTTTTATTTGGCCGGCAGCCGGCCTCTGACTATGGATGGGAATTGGCCAAGTAGGTCGGCGTTTATATCACGTACGGTTCCCATAGGGGTAGCGCAAGGTTGGGGCGAGCGAAATGTGCAGCTTGAG
>DLUO01000038.1:2136-4356 GCA_003444595.1 Bacillota bacterium | reverse complement strand
CAGGCTTTTATACTTGACCATATTGATGCCTACCAGGGGATTGGTTGCCGGATTACAATACAGAAGCTTCCCTTTGGCATCAGAGATAAAGAAACCGTCGCCAGAACCATCCAGTAATCCCGTTAAATTAACAACCCCTTTAATTTCCATAGATACCCCCACAACTCAGCACTTAAAAATTAAAAGATACTTTATATAATTGCATTATATGTATAATCAAATTAACCCTCAGTTAGCATTTATGCAGA
This sequence comes from Bacillota bacterium, assembly GCA_003444595.1. Lineage (GTDB taxonomy): Bacteria > Bacillota > Dethiobacteria > DTU022 > UBA8154 > UBA9862. Next base: position 4,108 of record DLUO01000038.1, on the reverse strand, counting down.
TATTTTATCACAAGATGGATAAGGCACCCAATTACCAATGTTTATAATTATCTTAATTACTATAATAACATAAGAATTTATATATATCAATCTCATCTACAGAACGGATTTGTGTCAAGAATTAGTAGGTGAAACTCCCCTATCTATTTTTTTAGGCTGACCACTTGGAAGTACTTGCATAGGGATAGTGTTATGATATATTGACACATAATTTGCCATATGATAAATTGTAAACAAGAAAGAGGCGGGAGAGGAAGCAGGGCTTAAAAAGGTTATCAACTCTTAAAAAATTTAATATTTTGGCGCCTGTTTGGGAAACATTAACAAATTTGCATAAATAAGTAAAAGGTTTTAGTACGACCTTCTCGAAGGAATTGCTTAGCACAAAAAAAGTTTTTATACATTCAGATAAACTAATGAGGAGGTTAATTATTAATGAAAATTTTCGTTCTTGACCCTGACCCAAAAAAATGTACTGATTTAGGTAGAGAAGCCGCCCTTGCCACTGCCGGTATACCTGTAACTTTTATTGTGGAAGAATACAGTGATGAAGAAACAATCAAGAAATTTAACCCTCCAGCGTTACCGGCGATAGTTGTCGATGGTAAAATCAAGTCTAGCGGCAAGTACCTTACAAAAAAAGAGATTCATCAACTGCTTAAAGAAGAATTTGAAGCCCGTACCCGTAAATGACCAGGTATTTAAACTTGTAGTTAACGGCACCCTCCCCGGGCAACCTCTCCCTGCCTAATAAAATCAGCCACCAATTAAACTTTTATCTCTTAATAATTATGACATACTATGTAGACTTAATTATTTACTCTGAAAATACGGCGTTTTAAAAAGGCTATTGGATAATCTTCCAATAGCTTTTTTTGCACTCAACACGCTTGCTCGAAAAATACCTTGACAGTAAAATTCGCCTGTGAGATAATATTTGTGGATGTTTGGAGGTATCTTTTTCTTACAAAACAAACGGTTGGTTTTTATTTCTGATATTTTTTAATTTAGTAAAGCTGGAAGTATAGAAGAGCACAGGAGGTGAAATGAGTCTAAATTTAAGTCAGTTTAACTTTAATAAAGTATTAAAATTGTTTTTTGTTACTAGAGCAGGTTATAGGTGTAGTTTCCAAGATTTGCCGTATACCTTGTGTTCAGAAGAATAAAAGCATTAAGATCAAAAAGAAAAAGGGAGAAAAAATATGGAGACAGAAGCCCCCTTCAAGGAGATCATAGAGGAGATAAAAGAATTAGGCGGCGACCCCATTAATTATTGCTATCAATGCGGGAAATGCGATACTGTATGTCCGTGGAACAAGGTGACGAATTTTAGTATGCGCAAACTAATTCGGGAGTCTACCTTTGGACTGACCGAGATAGAGTTGGAAGAAACGTGGCGCTGTACCACCTGCGGAAAATGTGTTCAGAAATGCCCCAGGGATGTGAGACAGATCGACGACGTAGTAGCCCTGCGCAGGCTGGCGACAGGATATGGAGTTTCTAATGCCCTGCTTAAACCCGTCCGCTCCGCTGCAACGAGCCTTCTCGCCGAAGGCAACCCCTTTGTCCAGGAACGGGCCAAAAGAGCGGATTGGACCAAAGGTCTTGATGTGAAAACATTTACCGAAAATATGGAAATATTATATTTTTCGTGCTGCTACGTCAGCTACGATGCGAGGTTAATGGAGATTGCCAAAGCAACAGTAGAGATTCTCAACAAGGCAGGGGTAGAATTCGGCATACTTGGTACCGAAGAGAATTGCTGCGGGGAAAGCATCCGCAAGACAGGCAATGAAGAGCTTTTCAAGCGCCTGGCCAAGGATAATATCAAAACTTTTATTGAAAACGGAGTAAAACGAATCCTTGTATCTTCACCTCATTGCTACCATACATTTAAAAACGAGTTTCCGGAATTCAGTGCGCACTTTGAGGTAGTGCATATCACCGAGTATGTAACTGAGCTTATTAGGGA
>DLUO01000038.1:572-1836 GCA_003444595.1 Bacillota bacterium | reverse complement strand
CAGAGTCCCGGGAAGAAAGTCTTTGTTGCGGAATGGGCGGCGGCAGAGTCTGGATTGATACCAAAATGGAAGAAAGATTTTCCAACATCAGAATGAAAGATGCTGTAGAGCTTGGCGCCGAGGTGTTGGTTACAGCCTGCCCCTATTGCATTATTGCCCTGGAGGATAGCAGGCTGGGACTGGGCTATGAGGATACCATTCAGGTAAAAGACATAACGGAGATCCTGCGGGAAGTGATTTAGGGCATATAAAACCTGATGAGGTGATAGAGAGTGGAAAGAGAACTGGAAAAAATAGAAGGCCGACTTTTTAGCAGCCTTCGAGAGAGCAACTTTGGAGACGTAATGGTTGTGGGCGGTGGGATCAGTGGTATTCAAGCCTCTCTGGATCTCGCTGCGGCAGGTTTTAAGGTTTACCTTGTAGAGAAAGCACCTGCTATTGGCGGCCATATGGCTCAGTTGGATAAAACCTTTCCCACCAACGACTGTTCTATGTGAATTCTCTCTCCCAAACTGGTCGAGGTCGGCCGGCATACCAATATAGAAGTTCTTACCTATACTGAAGTTGACCGTGTGGAAGGGAAAGCGGGAGATTTTAAAGTAACACTCACCAAAAAACCAAAATATGTAATAGAAGATAAATGCACCGGCTGTGCTATCTGTGCGGAATATTGCCCGGTGCAGTATCCCGATCAATTTAATCAGGAAATATCAAAAAATAAAGCCATCCATATCTATTTCTCCCAGGCAATTCCCCTGGTATCATACATTGATGAAAGCTGTCATTACCTGAAAGATAAGACTTGTACTGCCTGCGTAGCAGTATGTAAGAATGACGCTATAGATTTTAACCAGCAAGCGGAGAAGGTAGAAATAAAAGTAGGTGCCATTATACTTGCTCCCGGTATGGAGCCTTATGACCCTAAATTAAGGGATGACTATGGCTACGAAAAGTTTGAGAACGTGATAACCAGCATGGACTATGAACGACTCCTATCCTCAACCGGTCCGTACGAAGGCGAGGTTCTGCGCGCTTCTGATAAAAAACACCCCCGCAAAATAGCCTGGATCCAGTGCGTAGGGTCCAGACAGGTTACCGAGGGCGGTAATAGCTATTGTTCAGCCGTGTGTTGCACCTATACGCAGAAACAAGTGATCTTGACAAAAGATCATTACCCGGAAGCCGAATGTACCGTCTTCCATAATGACATTCGCTCCTATGGAAAAGACTTTGAGCGATACTACGAAAGGGCGGAAAATCTTCC
>DLUO01000038.1:0-321 GCA_003444595.1 Bacillota bacterium | reverse complement strand
TCCGATGATGGAGTAAAAGAAGAGGAATTTGATTTGGTAGTCCTCTCCGTTGGGTTGAACCCTCCTGTCAATGTACAAAGCTTGGCAGAAAAATACGGTCTTGAACTCAATACCCATAATTTCTGCCAGGTCGACCCCTTTGATCCTATTGAGACCAACGTTCCCGGAATTTTCGTCAGCGGAGCCTTCCAAGGTCCCGTAGATATTCCTGAATCTGTTTTCAGCGCCAGCGGTGCCGGTTCCAAGTGCGGCGAGCTTCTGGACTACCGTCGGGGAAACCTTGCTAAAGAAAGGCTCTATCCTCCGGAAGAAGATCTCTCG
>DLUO01000042.1:665-4050 GCA_003444595.1 Bacillota bacterium | reverse complement strand
AGATGTGTATAAGAGACAGAATTGACCCAGCGCCGATTTTTCCAGGCGAGAAACCTGTGCCTGGGAAATTCCGATTTCGTCGTCTACTTCCATTTGGGTCTTCCCGCGGTAAAATCTTAAGGTCAGAATAAGCTTTTCCCTTTCGTTTAGCTTCTGCAGGGCATCTTTAATGGAGATAATTTCCAACCATTTTTCGTCCTGGTTTTTTTCATCGCTAATCTGGTCCATTACAAAAATAGGATCGCCGCCGTCGTGGTAAATTGGTTCAAAAAGTGATACGGGCTCCTGGATAGAATCAAGGGCCAAAATAATTTCTTCTCTGCTTACCAGCAACTCAGCGGCTATTTCTTCCAGGGTCGGCTCCCGGGAAAGTTTATGAGCCAGCTGATCTCTTACCTGCAGGACCTTATAGGCTATATCCCTCAGTGATCTGCTCACTCTTACCGGAGTGTTATCCCGAAGATAACGGCGAATCTCTCCAATAATCATAGGAACGGCATATGTTGAAAACTTAACGTTCTGATCCAGGTCAAAGTTATCAATTGCTTTAATCAGGCCGATGCAACCGACCTGGAAAAGATCATCAACAAGCTCTCCTCTGTTATTAAAACGCTGTATGACACTCAAAACAAGCCTCAGGTTCCCGCTTACCAATTTTTCTCTTGCTTTGGTATCCCCCTCCATCATTCGGGCAAACAGTTTACGCATTTCCTTATTGTTCAAGACAGGCAATTTAGCTGTATTAACTCCACAGATTTCTACCTTGTTCACTGGAGAGATCCTCCTGACTGAACCTTTTTCTTTAATAAAAAGTATTTCCTTGCATTTTTATTTTATACTGTAACATTTTTATTCCATTTTTTTAATTTCCTTTTGCAATCGTTTAATAATACGTTTTTCTAAACGTGAAATATAGGACTGCGAAATGCCCAACTGCTCGGCCACCTCTTTTTGTGTCTTTTCCCGCCCGTTGTGCAAGCCAAACCTAAGCTGCATTATCTTCCTTTCCCTGAGGGATAGTTTCTCCATGGCCAGATATAATAACTTGCGATCCACCTCATCTTCAAGGTTACGAATGACAAGGTCATTTTCTGTCCCCAGCACATCGGAAAGTAAGAGTTCATTCCCATCCCAGTCTACATTAAGCGGTTCATCAAAAGAAATCTCTACCTTGAGCTTATTATTCCTTCTCAAATACATTAAAATTTCATTTTCGATACATTTCGAGGCATAAGTCGCCAGTTTTATTTTTTTATACGGATCGAAGGTATTAACGGCTTTGATCAGGCCTATAGTCCCAATAGATACCAGGTCATCAACCGCTACACCTGTATTTTCGAATTTTCGGGCGATGTAGACCACCAGACGCAGGTTACGCTCTATTAGCGTTCCTCTGACCTCATCCTCTCCTGCCCTGAGGCGTTCCAGCAGTTCGTTTTCCTCGTCAGAAGAAAGGGGCGGCGGCAAAGCTTTACTGTTTGTGACATAGCAGATTAATCTGCTGTATTTAAAACCCATTTTAAAACTAAAATATAAAAAGGTAAGCTTTAGTTTCCATTTTCCCATGAATAAATCTTTCATTGTCAACCTTCCTCTCTTCCAGCACAGCGCCATACTTCCAGAGGCAACAACACCTCATACTCCGCATCCGGGGAAATTTGTTCCCGTTGGACGCCGATGATAATTTTTTTTATAAAAGAAAAACTTCGGCCTTTCTGCCACAGTGTAACCTTCTCCGGCCTGAAACCCAGAAGAAATCCTTCTCCGTGCAGCGAACGGTAGGGCACAAGGCAGAACCTGGCGGCATTATTGATACCGGTTAAAGCTTTTTCCAACAGGTTCCAATCCATTGTTTTACTGCTGCTCAGAAACGAACATACCTCCGGAGGAAGCAACTCTCTGACAACCGGATAAGCTGCCACAGCTACGGGAGAACCAGAAAAAGGTTCTTTGAGCATATTGCCCGTATCTACAAACGCGGAAAGCGTTTTGCTTTTTCCACAAAAAGCTATCTCCAGTTTCAGGTCTACAGCGGGAATATGGAAATTTAGCTTCTCCAGTAAAAGAGGCCTAAACCATCGTGCTAAAGTATAAAGTGTGATACCGGCAAGCAGCAGGCAAAAAAGTGACGGCGCGGGCAGGTAATAGATTCCTCCGGAAAAATCTACAGGGCTTTGCCCCCAAAAACTAAAGGCCAAAACAAGGCCTCCCATAGCGAACGAGCAAAAATAAAATATCAAAAGCAGCAGAATCCCCTGCTGGAACAGTCGCGGCCGAAAGGTTACCAAAACCATGATCGGAGGCAATAATGCCTTACCCAGCCATGTAAAAAACGTCTCCCCTGACGGCAACAAAAGAAATAAGATAAATACGCCACCCAGAAGGGAACCTGCTACCAACCTTTTTAAGGTGGCCCTTTGCTGTATAATAAACCCTGTAAGCCACAGCAGAAAAAGGTTAACTGCCGTATTAAGAATTATTAACAGATCGAGATACATTTTTTACCTGCACCAGGACCAAATGTCATATTAACCCCCATGGCGGATTCCGCCGGCATAAAAACGGCCTCAAGCGAACCCTAAAGCGAGCCCCAACCTTCGCCACCCTATTTTCATACCTACTACCATTATAACGTTAATAAGGTCAGAAATTTGTTATAATTTGGCTTATGGAAATAAAAAAAGGTATGGAGAAAAAAACCATACCATGGAGTGATAAGTGGAATGGGGATTGTGCCTAACTGTTACTTACGGGGCATTCTCTTGCACTTCGTGCCGGTCAGGTAGCTAAGCTCCGGAGCGGCGGCGCCTCAAAAATGCCGGTATGTCAATATCCGTATCATTCAAACCGGGACGCAGGACCCCATCTTCTTTCTTGGGAGAGGGCTTCTTATCAAACCCTGTAGCGATAACGGTAACCCGGGATTCGTCTTTAAGTTGCTCGTCAATTACGGCGCCGAAAATAATATTGGCATCAGGATCAGCGGCATCTGCTACTGTTTCCGCCGCTTCGTGTATTTCAAACAGGCTGAGATTACTGCCGCCGGTTATGTTGATTAACACACCTCTGGCACCGTCTATGGATGTTTCCAGCAGCGGGCTAAAAATAGCCGCCTTCGCCGCCTGGACAGCACTGTTTTCACCGCTGGAGACACCGACTCCCATCAAGGCGGTCCCCGTCTCCTGCATAATTGCCCTCACATCGGCAAAGTCTAAATTAATTAAGCCTGGAATAGCGATCAGATCCGAAATGCCCTGAACACCCTGGCGAAGGACATCGTCAGCGATACGGAATGCTTCGATCAGAGGAGTCCTTTTATCGACAACCTGAAGAAGTTTGTCATTCGGGATAACGATTAGGGTATCAACTTTTTCTTTCAAGTTGG
>DLUO01000042.1:0-450 GCA_003444595.1 Bacillota bacterium | reverse complement strand
CTCCTACCGTCAACGCACCCAGAGATTTGGCTATTTCCGCAATAACCGGGGCGCCCCCTGTTCCTGTACCTCCGCCCATACCGGCGGTAATAAAAATCATATCCGCCCCTTTCAGGACAGCCTCGATCTCCTCCTTGCTTTCTTCGGCCGCCTGCTGCCCTATTTCCGGGTTCCCGCCGGAACCAAGGCCTTTGGTTAGCTTTGTACCGATTTTCAGCTTAGCGCTGGATCTGGCCAGTTCCAGCGCCTGGGCATCTGTATTTACAGAAATAAACTCTACTCCCTTTAGCCCTGCTTCAATCATACGATTTACAGCATTGCTGCCGCCGCCGCCAACCCCGATAACCTTTATTTGGGCATAAGTTTCCGTTTCTATTTCAAAATCGATCATCTTTTACAAACCTCCCTGCTTTACAGTAGCTTCCTCTCCTTATTCCCAGATATCCGTAA
>DLUO01000115.1:2906-3604 GCA_003444595.1 Bacillota bacterium | reverse complement strand
ACGTGTCTTACGCTCCGCGGATGGGGTAGGCGACGGCCATGACCCTTTCCGTAGCATAGTGGAGACCCCCGACCCAAACTCCTTTCTCCCCCTGCAACGCCGCCTGGACATCGGCCGTCCCCCCGGACAGTTCGTCTATAACCCCCAGAGAATTCATGATTGTGCGGCCCTCCATATCAATAATCTCTACCTGCGCCGTTACCTGCTTCCAGAAGGTATCTACATTATTGAGGACATTTTCCTGCAGCGTGGCATCGGAAAAGTAGCGTTCATATAAAGCTATAGATGTCTGGAGCTGGTTTGCCAGGGTGTCTTCCAGATTTTTATAATAGCTGTTGCGGATGCCGGTGATTAAGAACAGCTCCATGATGATCACGGTAATCAAAATGATAAACATAAAATTCATGACCAGCCTTCTCTTGATACTAGTCATGCTTACACACCTGCTCCTTTCAAGCGGTAGCCGACTCCCCAAACCGTTTCTATCCAATGGGGAGCAGAGGGGTCATCTTCCAATTTTTCCCGTATCCTTCGAATATGGACATCTACTGTCTTCAGATCCCCAAAATAATTCTCGCCCCAGACGTTGTTCATGATCTCGTTCCGGCTGAAGGCCTTCCCAGGGTTGTTCATAAACAATTTCATAATGGCAAATTCTGTAGGCGTCAGCTCTATTTCGGCGCCATTTTTATAGAAAC
>DLUO01000115.1:0-2669 GCA_003444595.1 Bacillota bacterium | reverse complement strand
CCCATAATTTTATCCATATCCTCTCCCCTGGCTGTCAGCATAATGATAACAACCTGCGGCATCAGCCGCCTGATCTGCATGCAGACTTCAAAACCGTCCATGGAGGGGAGCATCACATCCAGAATAATTACATCGGGATAATAGTTTTTGGCTATCTCCAGGGCGGTCTCTCCGTCTTCCGCTTCCAGAACCTCAAAATCTGCTCTATGCAAATTAATGGCGATGAATTTCCGGATAGAGGCTTCATCTTCTACAATCAGGACCTTTGTTTTGCTTGTTTGCATAGAGGGGTCACCCCCTTTTTCTCTTTCACTGCTATTGTACTATAAACGTGGAAAACTTTCTGCAAGAAATCTTTAAAAACTAAAACCTTAACTTTTTTGTAACCAATCATTAATCCCTCTGTAAATAATTGTCGAAGCAGAACAAATATAATGGAAAGGAAAGGAAGCAAGTTAGGAATGGATTTACAGTATGCATGGAAAGGGGCGTTCTCCTGATATATGGAAAGCAGGTACCATAAATTACAGTTTAGTATGCGGCTTAGTATGCGGCGCCCCTGGAATCTGCCGTATTTTCCTCCGGCAATTGCGCTGCTTTTCTTTTTCCTGGTCTTGACTGCCATTTTTCATCAGGACTATCTCCGGGCTGCCAAGGAAAATAACGGCCTGTACCCCGGAGAAAGTATTTTCTCCAATGAGCGTGTTGATTCATCTATAGAAGAAAGGGATAAGACTTTGCCTGTGGAGGGCGGGGATACTCAGCCGAAAAAAAGACCTGTAAATTCATCTGCTGTAGTGCCGCCGGCAGTCCCACCGTCACTGCCACAAACGTCGCCATCACCAACGCTCCCGCCGGCGCCGCCGGCGCCGCTCTCTCCAATGTCTTCAACTTCCACGGAGGCGAGCGGAGGCTATGATTATAGCCGGCCGGTGCCGGCAGCGGATGTCGCCGTTACAGAAGAGTATTTCGCCGATGCCGTGTTTATCGGCGACTCCCGCACGGAGGGCTTGAAAATGTTTGGCGGCCCGCAAAACGCCACCTATTATACCTGTAACGGCTTAAAGGTTGATACGGTCTTTACCAGGCCGGTTGTCCCCACAGCCTCCGGAGAAAAAGTGACCGTCATGGAAGCATTGCGGCAGGAGTCGTTTAAAAAAGTCTATATCATGCTGGGCATCAACGAGCTGGGTTGGGCTTACAGCGAGCTGTTCATTAACAAATACGCTGAAGTTGTCGAGGAGATCAAAAAAAATGCGCCGGCGGCGCAGATTTACCTCCAGTCCATTCTTCCGGTCACAGCAGAGCGTTCGCAAAGCGATGACATCTTCAACAATGCCAATATCCGCAGGTATAATGACTTAATTCAACAGATGGCCGCGGAGAAGCGCCTTTATTACCTGGACGTGGCACAATGTATGGCCGATGCGGAGGGAAATCTTTTTAGCGATGCCTCCACCGACGGGATCCATCTGAAAAAAAATTACTGTGAACGCTGGTTTGATTATCTTAAATGGCATTATGTTCCCCATAACAACTGGGAGTGATTATTTACACAGGCCATATAAATTATTGCTGAATAACAGCTCTGACGACAGAGTTTTTCCACTGAAGGAGGTAGGGAAATAATGCACAGGATGGTCGGGATTTCTGTCTTTAACGGAGGCGGCCGCTTTGGCCGTCTATTAAAGAGAAGCAGTGCAAGGTACAGCAAAAGGTGCAGCGCAAGGATAGCAAGGATAGCGCTGCTGGTGCCCCTTGCTTTTATGGCGGCCATTCTCCCGGGTTGTAGCCGTGCTGCGGAGGACATTACTCTTAACGTTGAGGAATGTGCCGTGATCCTTAGGGAGAAGATTGCCTTCCAAGATACCCTGGCAGCAATCGACGATGAGATGATTGCTGCAATTTACCGTATCGCTCCAGAGGACGTGGTGGAGCAGCAGGTATACGTCAGCACCGGCGCTACCGCAGAGGAGATCGCTGTTTTTGAAGCTGCGGATGCCGAGGCTGCCCAGAGGATTGAAACAGCGGTCTGGCAACGGGTTGCCGACCAAAAGACAAGTTTTGCAGATTACCTGCCGGCAGAGCTGCCCAAGCTCGAAGAGCCAATTATTTTCGTCAAGGGCAGGTATGTAGTTTTCTGCGTTTCAGACCACAACGAAGAGGTGAAAAAGGAGCTTAAGGCACTGATTAAATAAGTTTCACGGAGAACATCAAGGACAAAAATTTTAATAAAGGACAGCAACGGTACGTGTATGCGCTGTTGCCCGGCGGCGCTAGGTTGACATAAATATTTTAAGCAAAGGACGGTAACGGTATAGGATGGTTTTTAGCAGCTTAATCTTTCTTTTTGTGTTTTTACCGGCTGTGCTGTTGAGCTACTATATAACCCCGCGCCGCTACAGAAATGTTATCTTGTTTGCCGCCAGTTTATTTTTCTACGCCTGGGGCGAGCCCGTTTATATTTTATTGATGTTATTTTCCACGGCAGCAAACTATACCCTGGGGCTGCTTTTAGCCGGGTGCAGGGTGAAAGGCCGTAAGGCCCGCCCGGTCCTTTGGGCTGCAGTTTTAATAAATGTAGGGTTGCTGTGTTTTTTTAAGTACTCTGCTTTTCTGCTGCAGACCGTAAACTTCCTGCTGGGGACCTCCCTGGCGGACCCGGGGCT